>JACRIJ010000084.1 GCA_016220095.1 Planctomycetota bacterium
CGCGGGTTTCCACCAGTCCGTCTGCTGTGCGGCTATCTGGACGGTATCGTTTATGACCTCGGTCTGGGACGGCGCACTGCCGGCGGTATTGAAATCGGACATAGTGGTCTGAACCCAGGTATCGCCGAACAGAACGACAGCCGATAGAAGACAGAAGACAGGAAACAGAAAACAACGGCGCAATTCCACTTGTGGTTTCAATTCTATTTTTTTCATACACAACCTCTTTACTATAAAATTCTAAGCGCTAAACTCTAAATCCTAAACAAATTCAAAACACAAAATTCAAATTCTCCAAACCCGGCGTACGCCGTGTTTCGGTTATTTGAGCATTAGAGCTTTGAATTTGTTTAGAGTTTAGGGTTTCGGATTTAGAGTTTAACAGAGAACTATTATATGTATATCCACACTCGCAGATTTACAACTTGATATTTGCAATTTTCAATTTACAATAAATGGCAAAATCTTTAAATTCGTTTATCGTAAAGAGTGACAGGATGCAAGAATGATAAAGTACTCGTCTGGAAACATTCCATCATCCTGACATTCCAACATTCTTTCGTTTCGTCCGTCCGTCCTTCTCCATTCTTCGTTATTTCAACGCATAAGTTGTTTATCCGTAACAATTATACACTCAAATTACCTGTAAAATCAACTGATTTTACTGAAAAGAGTAGCTTATTTCTGACTGACAATTACGGCAGAAGTTTCACTTGCGGTTACGAATGTATCAGTAGTAACTATATCAATATCAATATTAGTCATGGTTAGTTTAGCAGACATCAACTTGGCATTTGCCGGAATAAAACTGGTATTGCTTCCTATCTCTAACGGCACATCCCCGTCACTGCCTATTTTCAATATCCATATATCGCTCCATCCCGCTCCAAAACTATAAGTATCGCCTGCTATGATAAAACCGCCGCCGGATGTCTGCTGGATTGATTGAACGTCTTCAGCATCACTCCCGCCATATGTTTTTTGCCAATCGATTTCTCCATTGCCATTAAGTTTTAATACCAGCATATTCCCGCCAAATTCATCGGTGATACCCGACAAAACATATTCTCCATCACTGGTTTGCCGTATCAAACCGTATTCCTCCCATTCAACACCGCCGTAAGTTTTCTGCCAAACAATGTCTCCTGCTGCATCTAACCGTAAAACCAACAAATCATACCCGCCTGCTCCAAATGAATTAGTATCACCTGACACGACATATCCGCCGTCAATAGTCTGTTGGACGAAATAAGCATAATCATCGCCAACTGCCTTGGCATCGGGATATGTTTTTTGCCAATCAATTGAACCATCGCTTTTAAGTTTCAGTACGAATATATCTATATTTTCGGTTATTATCGAATTGATTTCAGTAGTGTAAGGCATGCTTTCACCGGCCACTATATAGCCGCCATCCGTAGTCTGTTGGATTGATCCAGCATAATCTAAACCCGAACTATCAAAAACCTTCTGCCAAACAATAGCGCCTTCACTGTCAAGTTTTATAATGCAAATATCGTTACTGATAATCTGATATGGATAAGAGCTTGAAATCTGTGTAAAAACGCTATATCCTGCTATAATGTATCCTCCATCAAAAGTCTGCTGGATTGAACTAAATACGTTGTCAGCGCCGCTCCGGCCATAAGTTTTCTGCCAAACAATCGTTCCGTCACCATCAAGTTTCAATACCCAAATATCATTCAATCCTTCTCCAAAAGAATAAGTCTCACCCGCCACAATATATCCGCCATCAATGGTTTGCTGGATTGACGTTGCCGAATCATATTTTGCTCCACCGTAGGTTTTCTCCCATACGATGGAGCCATCGTTATCAAGTTTCAAAATCCAAAAATCGCCGTTTCCCGCTCCGAAGGAAAAAGTCTCACCTGCCACGACATAACCGCCCTCAGATGTCTGCAGGATTGAAGCTGGAGAATCGTTGTCTGCGCCGCCATACGATTTTATCCAATTGTAAATTATTGTTTTAGTTCCACCATTGACTAACATATCGGAAAAACTAACCTGCTCTTCGTTGGAATAAATTACAGTTATACTTGCGACAGAAGCCATGAATGTTTTTTCGTCGGAGCCTTTTCCATTAAAATTGTAAATCAGAATCCAGTCTTCACTTGAGCCGGCGTTTATAGTATGATTTAAGCTATCAAATAAAACCGTGCCGTCATCAACGGAATATGATTGAGAAACGCCGATTTGAATATCACCGGAATCAAGAATACCGTTGCTATTCGCATCTAAACATAACGAAACAGAGCTAATATCAAGACTCTCATTGCCTGTGCCCGACCCATTAAAAACGATATTAGATACTGTTATATTTTCTTTTATATCTCCAATGGCCAATTTCATCTGCAGCATAGCCACATTTAAATCAGACGAACCTATATTTGAATCCCCAGCATTAGCATATCCGCCTGATATAACAAATGTACTTGCAATGGTATCGGTGTGAAAACTCCATATAACACCTGTAGTAATGCCCTTGCTATTCCTGGAATCAATTCGCCAATAATATGCGGTGTCATAAGCAAGAGTGCCCGGATTATAATCAGTACCTATCGTGTTTTTGACAAAAGACGGAGAATTGGCTATACCAAAATAAACATCGTAGGAATCAGCGCCGGATACTGCGTTCCAGGACAATTGTTGCGTAACTTGAATGTCAGTCAAACCATCACCTGGAATGGACAAATCTACTTGCGCGGGAGGCGCTGTCTTATTAGAGTTACATCCTGAGGCGACTGTAAGAACTGTTAACATAATAAATAACAATTTAATTACAAAAAGTTTTCTGTCTGCAAGCAAAATACGATCCGCCATACGAATTATTCTCCTATTTTAAAATTCTTTCTAATACAAATAACAATTCTCACTAAAAGCTATTCGCTTTATGAAATTCTAAGCGCTAAACTCTAAATTCTAAACAAATTCAAAACACAAAATTCGTAATACTTAAGCTATTTGAAGCAATTTCCCCCTCCCTTTATGGGAGGGGGCATAGGGGGAGGGTGAAAAACATTTTCTCCCTCTCCCTGTCCCTCTCCCGCAAGGGGAGAGGGGATTACTTCAAATGACTTAAGTATTGCCAAAATTCAAATTCTCCAAACCCGGCGTACGCCGTTTTTTGGTCATTTGAACATTGAATTTTTGAGCTTGTTTAGAGTTTAGGGTTTCGGATTTAGAGTTTAACAGAGAACTATTAGATGTATATCTACGCTCGCAGATTTACAACTTGATATTTGCAATTTTCAATTTACAATAAATGGCAAAATCTTCAAATTCGTTTATCGTAAAGAGTGATAGGATGAAAGAATGATGTAGTACTCGTCTGGAAACATTCTATCATCCTGACATTCCAACATTCTTTCGTTTCGTCCGTCCTTCCTCCTTCGTTTTCCATTCTCCATTCTTCGTTATTTCAACGGTTACGTATCCTGCCCAGGAAACATCCGGTCGCCGGCCCTCCGTTTTTCGCCGCCTTTTCGCTCCCGCTGTCCATGCGGAACCACCACGTATCCGACCAGTCGCTGACGGCGTTTCCCTTAAATGTCTTGACGCGCCAATAGTAAACCGTACCGTATTTCACCCCGGTAGTCTGATAAGCCTGAATGTCCACGAGTTTGCTCACGAGAAACTCCGTAAATTCCGCGTTCAGGCTGATTTGCAAAAGCGACGTAACATCAGTATCGGCATCCCAACTCAAAACCGGCGCCGGATACACGTCAAGCAAACCATCTAATGGCGACAACAAAGCTGGTTTTGTCAGCGAAACAACATTGCTGTCACCTGTCACCTGGCCGCTATTTCCATTATCCTGCCCGCCCGGAATAGTATTATCAGTTATAACCAGGGTAACCGGCACGCTTACAGGACTGTTAACTGCGCCAGGGCTCGTTATTGTTATCGTACCCGTATGCACGCCCGCCATAAGCCCGGACGGTATCATTGTTACTTCCATATTAACCGACTGCAGTGTATTTCCCGATGAAGGGGTTAAAGACAACCAAGCAATATCATCCTGCGCGCTCCAATCAAGTCCGAAAATACCGTTCGTATAAATTACCAGCGATTTTGTTGACTGCGCAGAACTGCCGTATCCGGCAGAATAACTAAGTGATGCCGGAGACACGTATAAAGCCGACCCGCTTTCACTTGAAAACACCAATAATGTTACGGGCAATGCCACTGGACTATTGCCGGCATCCGGTGCGGTTATCGTAATAGTTGCAGTATGTTCGCCGGCAGACAGGCCTGCGGAATCAGCCGTTGCCTGCACCTCCATTGCCGTCGCCGTGGAGCCGCTTGCCGTATCCAGAGTCAGCCAATCGGCATCATCTGACACTGTCCAATTCACATCCGTATCGCCGTTCTTAAACACCGTAAATGACGCGGTTTCTTCACCCGGCTTGTCATAATCCGCATAGAAAATCAACGCCGAAGGTGTCGTATATATGCTTGAGGCAATCACACTTGTACCGCCTGAACCGCCGGAATCACCATCGCCTCCTGTCCCGCCGGAATCTCCGGAATTAGTCAGGTAAAAACTGGTTGAATTGAACTCATACGCGCCGATATCCCAGGCGCCAGCGTCAAAATTGATTACATCAAGCACGTCCACACCCTTTGTATTGCCGTCTATGTCAGTACTGAATTCAACGCTCAGATTTATGCCCTGGTCAATGGCGCTGACTGCCGTGCTTTTAAGCCGGAAATCCATGGTTGAAGCGCTGACAAAGTAATCGGACGTCACAGCGATGTCGCAATTTTCCAGGGTGCTGTTTGTAATTTCAGCGCCGAATTCTATAAGGCAGTTGACCAGATGTGAATTTTCTATCACAAGCACAGCGGAATCCGGGCTGAAAATCGTAAGGTTTTCGCCAAGGGCGAGATTACTTATGCCGCCGTAGGTTACCACGCAATTTCTTAATATCTCGCCGCCCGCAGTACCCTGGCCTGTTACGGCGAATCCCGTAGTAGGTGACAGGATGCCGTTCTGCAGGGTTACATCTTTTGAAAGCGTTATGCTCTCCGTATGCGCTATCGTATCTTCTATGCTTATAGTGTCCCCGTCAGTTGTGCTGGCGCTGTTTACGGCATCCTGAATGGTCGCGTACGATTCGCCGGTGGATTCGTTAATCATCTGAGGGATGGTTGAGGTGGTGGTGAACTTATAATAAGACGGATTGGCCGTATAAGACATATTGCCCGCGCCATCCACGGCTATCACGCGCCAGTAATAGGTACTGTTGCCGATAAGGATCTCGGCGCCCGTGCCGCTCAAGGTATATGTCGTATCAGCCAAATTGGTTTTATTGATCACCGGTGAACTGAACGAGGTATAGTTATCCAACTGCAGGGTATATGATACGCCGCTCAGGTCTGTAACCGCATCCCAGCTGAAATCCGCCGTACTTGTGGAGATAGAGGCATTCGCCGCAGGAGACGTGATAGCAATAGAAGGAGGGACGGTACCATCGTATTTGAACGGCCCTATGTCCTGCGCAGTACCTGCGGTATTCGTAGAAGAATACGGCAGGTAGTGGAAATACCACGAGCCATCCGAGGTTGAGGTGTTTAGGAGTTGAGGAGCTGTTGCGGGCGGGGTTGAGGAGTTCCAGACGGGCTCTGCCAAGGTAAAGGTGTAGGAAGCAGTATTGCCCCAGGCGTAGTAGTATTTATTTATCTGCGCGCCGAAACCTGGATTTGAATTGACAAATGTAAAGGTTGCCGTGGAGTACCAGTTATTAGTTAGTTTATCGCAAGACACAGAATCCACAGGCGGCACAATTGGAACCGTATAGGTTACTGTCACATCCGTAAGCACGGGGTCTGAAGAAGTCCCGTCGCCGGTAAAAGTTGCCTTGTATTGGATATAACGGCCTGAAACGGGACTTGACGGCGCATTACCGCTGACAAGGACGTCTTCATAGGAACTTGTTGGCGGGTCGGTATTACCTGCCCTGACCTGCATAGTGATTGTACCCGCGCCCGCAGACGTCCAGGCAACGGAATCAACCGTTGTGCTGTTATCGCCGGTGTCCTTAGATGCGGACGTAAAAGTGCCTGTGGAGTAATAAGGATCGGGTATAGGCTCTTCGGTGGAAAACGAACAGGAGGGTTCGGCGGCGGTGTAGAGCCGAACTTTAATATTATCAAAACGCGTTCCGGCATTATAAGCGCCTATCATCAACTTTGCTGGAGTGCCGGAAATTACAGCATCAGATTTTAAGAGTTTATCGTTTTCGTAAAAATCCGCCTGAGTGCTTGATTTGTATACGATTTTTGACCTGACCCAGTTACTCAATGTTGGAGCAATTCCCGTACTCAACCACGCCGCAGATTGAAAATACTTATAGACACCGGTATCAACATCTATGGCAGCAATATAATTAGCATCGATTTTTTCAGTGCCCCAAAGCATTGAATCTCCTGTATTACTGGTCATATAAACGTCGGCTTCCATGACATAAGGAGCGGAAAGTGAAAGCGGATAATCCATACGTCCGCCCGCGGAACCATACCCGTAACTGAAAGCCCCCTGCTTGACATCCGTTTTAACGGCAAAAGCCGAACCTGTATTCCAGTACCAACCATTGGCGTTTCCATCTTCAAAGTCGTCAAAGAATTGATAAATGTTCACTTTATTTTCCGGCGCCGCGGCAGTGGAAAGGTTTTTATAATAGAAGTAATAACTGTGGCTTCCGGAGGCCTCGGAGGTAGAAGAGGCGTTTATCGCCGACTGGGTCTTGAACCAGACCTCGTTTTTGAAATTATATAATGATCTAATTTCAGTGAAATTCAGGCATCTGCCCTTGTAAACAAATGTTTCATCCACGTTTCCTGTAAATGTATAGCTTGTCTGGTTATTGCCTGCGCCTATATTTAAGGGCGCAGTAGAATTATATAGCAAACCGGCAAAAGTTGTTGTGCCCTTCAAAATACAATCAACATACAAACTAAACGTAGAACCGCTCCTTGTTACTACAATATGATGCCAAATATTATCCTCAATAACAGCAGTTGTTTGAATATCCACAGGATAACCCGTACCAGTACTGGAGGCAATAAACCTGAGAGGTATTGTACCGCCGCTTCTTTTCACGACAGCACAGTTTACATTGCTTCCCCCTCCTGTGCCCATTTGCGACAGTATAAATTCCTCAGACGTATCGCTTGTCTTTATCCATATAGAGATTGAAAAATCACCGTTTCCAAAATTCCAGTCTTCGGAGTCTGCAATACTGACATAATCATCAGTACCATCGAAAGTAATAGCGCCATTGAGCTTCCCGTTGACTGCCTTATTCACAGTCCCATTGTTAGTATTAAAAATGCCATTATTACTGCCTGTTGCGCTGATAATTGCCGCGCCATGGATAGCTGAACTTTCGTTCAGGCGCCAGAGACCGACAAGTCCCGTATCAGGCACGGAAACCTCTCTGCCAACTCCATTCTGTCTTACAACCTTTCCTTCCGTATAATACGGACTGCCGTTCAGGGTGCCGTTATTGCCGTTGCCGGACGCGTCGCCGGCGTCGTTATCCAGATGATAGAGGCCGACGGTGTTGGCATCGGGAACAAAAGGGGTTTGTTGGGGAACGAAATTGGCGGAATAGCGGACATTATTTGAAATACGAACTTCGTCAATTAAACCATTAAAATCAAAAGCTACATAACCGGGTCGTAAGGATCCTATATTCAGCGCTGATCCTATATCTGGTAAGGTATCTGAATTTGTAGCTGTAGCATCAGATTGCCCGTTAACCCATAAATTCCAAGAAGGTCCATTTCTTGTAACTGCTACATGATACCATCCATTATAGTAACCACCGCCTACCGTTAAAGTAGTATTTCCATCCATAACTGGCCCAAGCGCACTGACTCCATTATTTGAATCCCAATGCAACTTCCCACTGGAAGCTATACATAACCATTGATATAAGGAACTACTACTACTTTGTCCAATAATTGCATTGTAGACGCTTATATTTGATGGCTTGATCCATGCCTCAACAGTAAAATCACTGTTACCAAAATTCCAGCTATTGCTATCAAGAATAGAAATATACTGGCTACTAGAAGATGAAAGATTTATTCCGTGCCCTTTTACAATATCCCTGTCCAGTTCAAACTGTTCGCCGGAGGTCTTGTTTTTGGCAACGACCCGCAGGTCGCTCAGGTCATTATTTAGATTTCCTGCGTTTCGCAGGAAATCTAAATCAACGTCCGCCTTGACGGAATAACCTGAAGAAAGCGCTGACGCGGTTTCGTTGTTTGTTACGGTAATCAACTGCCTGTCCTGCCATTCGGAGGTCTGGGTGATTTCGGAACCGACAGTAGTAGTTGGTTCAGGGGAATTGTATTTGCGAATCAGCGCTTTGCCGGGATAGCTTAATGTGCTGAGTATGATATTATTATAAACATCAGAAACTTCAGCAATAGACAAGGCAGTATTGAATATATGGACTTCATCCATCATGCCATTCAGATTGTCATCAACGCCCGGAAGACTGCCTGTTTCAGGATAAGACCCGAATACGACATTCACGGAAGTTGAAGAAGTTGTCGTTGGAATTGTGCCCGTAAAAGTCCCGGTAACGTCCACTGTATTATTATAATACCTTATTCTATCCGTATTAACCGCCTGGGTACCGTCATACACCAAAACAACGTGATACCATTGCCCTGTAGCAAACGTATCATTCGGCCCGTACGTGCCGGTATTAGCGCCGTTTCTGACAGCGCTTTCCGGATATCTTAGAGTACCATAAACGGAAAAACTTAATCCACTTGTTGCGCTGACATGTTTTGCAATTAAGCCAATATGGTCGGCGCTGGTGCCGGAAAAACTGTTAAATTTTACCCATGTTAAAAAAGTAAATTTGGAAACACCATCAAGCTGATTTATATCTCCGGTTGTAACATAACTATTTCCTCCAAAACTGATACCATTGCCAAACTTGCCTGTTGCGTAAGACGCATTCGTTAATGTGCCATTGTATCCATTACCTGACTTATCGGCAGTATTCCCGGAACTTTCGTTCATCGGCCAAGAACCAACCAAACCTGAAATTTCCCTGACAAATGTAGTTGCCGTACTGCTTGCGCTTGTTGCCGATGCATTCCCATAATACATATAAACATTAGACAGCCCCACGGGTATGCTGTCCGTGCCTGCAACCTTTACCCAGAACGTCCCGTCTTTTTCCATCCAATATGGAAATTCCGTACCGGAATTTCCTGTGAATATGATGTCGCCGTAGTTAAGTTTTGCTTTTGCATTGTAATGCGCCGCGATTTCGTCCGCGGAAAGCGCGCGGTTGTAAACACGAACTTCGTCTATGAGACCGCTTGTATATACAGTTGTGTCATAGCCCCAACCTATCCTGACTGGATTTGCAGAATTACGCACAGTTAGTGATACCGTTTCACTACCGTCAATATTTCCATCTACATAAACATTGAAGTTATTTCCATTTTTCCTGTAAACAATATGATGCCATTGATTATTACCCACATTGGTTAAACCCGTTATTGACGAACCGCCCGCACCATTATTGCTTGTTTGCGCCAGAATCTTTCCATTGCTCCATATAGCAAGAACCCAATCGATATCCGACCACGCACCTCCAGATCCAGTTATTCTTCCTGCTATTGTGGAGTATGCAGAAGAAGGCGGCGTTCCCTTAAACCATGCTTCAATCGCAAAATCGCTTGCAAAATCCCAAACACTACTATCCGGAATTTGCACAAAATCATTCGTCCCGTCAAACGAAAGAGCATTGCCGAATCTGCCATTAGCAACAACTCCCTTAGGACTAACAAAATTATTCATCGTTCCATTGTTTCCGCTTCCACTGGAATCGGCAACTGTTCCTGTTGTCGTTCCCACGGGCTCCTCAAAATGCCAGCTCCCTACCAGTCCGGTCTCGTCATAAACCGGATTTTCTACTTTTACCTGATAATCCGACAACGGCGAGACGCCGCTGTTATTTATGGTAATCGCTTTACGGTACTGCCACGCGCTCATCGCGGAAGGCCAATTTTCCGCGGGTTTCCACCAGTCCGTCTGCTGTGCGGCTATCTGCACGGTATCGTTTATGACCTCGGTCTGGGATGGCGCACTGCCGGCGGTGTTGAAATCCGACGTGGTAGTCTGAACCCAGGTGTCGCCGAATAAGAAAATAGAAGACAGGAGACAAAAAACAAAAGACCGAAGACCTAAGTCAGAAGACAGGAAACAGAAAACAGAAAACAGAAAACAACGGCGCAATTCCACTTGTGGTTTCAATTCTATTTTTTTCATACACAACCTCTTAACTATAAAATTCTAAGCACTAAACTATAAAGCAGCATAGCCGCAACCAAAAAGACATGTCAACAAGCCTTTTGTTTTATTAAAGCCAACAATATTCAATTGCTTATAACTGCGGCTATGCTGCTTTATAGTTTAGGGTTTCGGATTTAGAGTTTAACAGAGAACTATTAGATGTATATTTACGCTCGCAGATTTACAACTTGATATTTGCAATTTTCAATTTACAATAAATGGTAAATCCTTTAAATTCGTTTATCGTAAAGAATGATAGCGTACTCGTTAAGAAACATTCCATCATCCTGACATTCCAACATTCTTTCGTTTCGTCCGTCCGTCCTTCCTCCTTCGTTTTCCATTCTCCATTCTTCGTTATTTCAACGCATAAAGGGAGAAATTCACGAAGAACATGAAGATTCCCGGGGAAAACGCTGAATGCCAATCTTTGCATTAGAACCGTTCTTCGTGCACTTCGTGTGCTTCGCGGTTAAAATATTTCGCGTGTTTTGTTTTTAGTCTTGTATCAACGGGTAATTTGTAACTTCAAAACCGTGCTTATTCCATCTTCAACTTCAAAAGCTAATTTGGAATCGGCATAGCCGCTTTTTCTCAACAAACACACGTATTCGCCTGCGGATATATTTTCCCTTTTATAATCGCCATTAACATCAGTAGCTGTCGGAGAGGCGTTTTTTATTGTTAATGGCGTGAACACATTGTCATACATACCGCCATCTTTTCTCAGCAAAACAACAGTGACGCCTGAGACGGGATTCCCGTCTGAATCCGTTGTTTTAACCGTCAAACCTCCGCCTTTTGGGAGTGCAAAAAAAGCAGTTGTTGTTAATCCTGCAGTAACAAATATTTCTTTTGAAACCGGCGCAAAATCTTCCGCCACAGCAGTAAGCAGGTATTTCCCCTCTTTCAAATTTGGATATTTGAAAGTTCCGTCTTCTGCTGAAATTACTTCGCCATCATTCTCATTACCCGAAAAAAAAGACGGCATCAGGATTGGCAATCCCGTAAGGCAATCCTCCAAACCGAAGTAAACGCCGGCCACCGGATTTCCCGCCATATCAACTGCTTTACCGCTTACAATCCCGCCTTTTGACAAATAAACAATAAAATCCTCGTTACTATTCTGGGAAACGGATATATTCCCGATGAAATTTGCATAATCTTTTCCGGCCACCTCAACGAAATATCCGCCGTCGGCGAGATTTTCCACGACAAATTCGCCTTTCTCATTTGTTTGAGAGTACCCGCAAAGAATCTCACTTAATCCCTGAGCGCCGGGAGACACCATTTTGGAATTCCTTAACACCATTACTATTGCATCCTGAACAGGCAGTGATGTAAGGTTATCCAAAACTTTTCCTTTTACATAAAATGCCGGAATATTTATATCCAGATTGAATTCCGGCTGTTCCGGAACCGTAACAGAAAAGTTAAATGACAACTCGGTAAAAAAAACTGTGTACTTCCCTGGCGACAATTCCACTGAATACTTCCCGTCATCTTCAACTCCTGCCATTATCACATCAACGCCGTCAAAGCTTGCGAACACCGCTTGCGATATCCCGGCGGGCTGTCCTTCTTTCAATATTGAACCGGATACATTGCTTTTCTGTGCGCCGTACTGGCCATAGCTTATATCGCAAACAGTGGTTTCATTTTCAAGGATGTCTATTTCTTTATATGGAGCGCGCAAATAAAAACTGCCTAATACCCCATTTCTTTCGTCGGCAATAAATATGCCGTACTTCCCCTTGGGGACATCCTTAATCTCATATTCCCCCGTGTCATCAGTACTATCTTTTCCCAAATGAATGCTTTCATTCAAACCCATTTCTGCGTCAAACTGTTCTTGAGTTTTGATATAGACAGGCGCTATCAATACTAACATATCGGACAAGACATTGCCCGCAGAATTCCTTACCACTCCTTTTACAACGCCGCCTCGTGAAAGCATAATCTCAATCTCGTCAATATCCGCATTGCCGGCAACGAAAACACTTTCTGCGTGTGAAGCATAATTAAAGGCGTGAACTATCAGATTATAATTGCCCTCGTTTAATCCTTCCAAAACGAATCCGCCATCTGCGGCGGATTTTGTCTCAGACTTTAATCTCTCATAGCCTGACAAGTCATCATTCCCGGCATCAATAACACTGATCCCGGCATTAGAAACAGGAGAATGCGTATTTTTGTCCAAAATGCGTCCGTTTAATTTCCTGCATTCCTCTATTTCTATAACGATATTCGAGACAGACTGGCCTGCCTTCACATCAACTTTTATATTTTCAGTTTGCTTATATTTTAAGGGAATGGACGATTGAAGCATTCTATTCTTTACAATCACCACGTAATACGCGCCTGAATCAAGCCCTTTTATGGCAAAAAAGCCGTTATCCGTAACATTTCCGAAATTGAAGAGCTTTTTATTGTAATCTCTCTCAGCTTTTATTGCAATTAAGTCCTTATTTACGGGACGACCTGTTGATTTTTCAACTATGCGCCCTTCTATGCTCCCGCCTTTCTTCAACATCAAATCGATACCGGAAGAATTAACTTTAACGTTATTAACACCTTGATAAAGATAGTCTTCCGCAGCAGTTCTTATTGTATAAGAATATGAATCTTTTAATCCCCATATCTCATATTCGCCTTCAGTATTTGTCAACGCTCCCGGCATACCCCAATTGCAGTTAGCCTCAATCCTGATGCCTGAAATCGGGATATGGTTTTCATCCGTCACTCTGCCTGAAATAAACCCGCCCCTGTCAAGTTGCACGTCCAATTCCATATCAGTATTTTCATCAATAACATTAACGTTTTTTTCGTATGCAATATAACCGGCATAGGATATGCAAACTATATACTCTCCTGGTTCAAGTTTTTGACTGCGGTATTCGCCGTTTTCATTTGTCACCATTTTAGGGCATAATTTCCTGTTTTTGACCAGTTGCACATCAGCAAAAGCCGCGGGCAGGGAATTTACCCCCATCACCTTCCCAAATAGAACAGGATGAAGCTGTTCCGTCGTATCGGCTTGCACGTTATTATCAGGCGTTTTGTTTAAAATCGGATCACTGTTGTTTCCGGCATGCGGCAAATTCTTCTGAATTTCTGATGATGAGCTATGTTCCGAAAAAGGTTTGCTGTCTTTGTTGTTTTTACCCGCTTCATTACTAACCGGATAATACTTCCAGAAGAATAAACACAGGCAAACGACGGCAACCAGCAGGAAAAAAAGATTTTTCTTATTTATCATAACAATTCCTTAAAATGGCAAAATCAATAAATTCGTTTAAGGGTTTCGGAATTAAAGAGTTTAGGGGTTACGGGGTTTAAGAGTTACGGAGTTACGGACTCCGGACTCTTAGGCCCCGGACTGCGTCGTCCTTCATTCCCCCCCTTTGTCTAATACAATTATACCGTATACGCCTCTTAACTTGCAAACGTTCCGTCCGCCCTTCCTTCTTCATTTTTCATCCTCATAACGAAGAATGGAGCAGGAAGCAGGGAGAAGGCAGGCTGACGCACCGTTCGTCGTTCAACTGTCACCTGTTCACCTATCACCTTTCATCGTCGTCCCTCGCTGTCCGCTCTTCACCGTCCGCCGTCCCTCAACTACTCGCTACTGCGTCAGGAAACTGTCCCGCCCCTGCGCAAGGCATACGGCGGGACGTGATTTCCATGTGTGTATGTGAAGGTATATGTAGGGCGAAGTTTAGGGGATACGGCGTTAAGGGGTTTAAGGGTTACGGAGTTACGGGGTTAAGGGGTTTAAGGGGTTACGGAGTTACGGGGTTTAAGAGTTACGGCGTTTAGGAATTACGGAGTTACGAGACTCAGGACTTAAGACTCATAATCCGTGACCCGTTTCCCGTGGTCCGTGGCCCGTTTAAACGTGCCGTGTACCATACATGGCAGGAACCGGAAACCGAAACCCGAGATTCGGGAATCGGGAACCGGAACGCGAACCCCCGGATCTCGGCACCCGGAACTCGGATCTCGGAAAATATCCTTCATTTTTCCTTCTTCGTCCAGCTGACAAGCCAGCCGTCATGAAATACGTAATGCTCCTGCGTTTTTGCGTCAGTATGATAATAAATCCATTCCTCCCGGCCTCGCATAGTAGAACCGGCGGAGACTACGTTCTTCGCCGCGGGTTTTCCGCGCAGGACGTAAATGTCGTCAGGGGTCAGCGGAGGATATTCAGCAGTTTTGGCGATATTATTCATAACAATACACTCCTTAACAAAGTAGCGAGTAGCGGGCACCGAGTACCGAGGGGACGACGGACGAAAACGACGAACAAGTAACGAGAAGTTGCGCCTGTCATTCCATCACCTTCCCTCTTGTCCATCTGTTCAGATGTTCAAATATTCTTTGCCCGTCCTCCCTTCTTCGTTTTTCCTTCTTCATTCTCGCGTCTTGCGTTAATTCGTGGTTATATTAGTAGCAAAAATAATGCCAGCCGCCGCATGCAAAACCGTTATTACATAACACCTTAGAAATAAAGGCATTATGCATACAGACCCAGACGGAAAATGCCTCGGATATGATTAAATGTGTATTTAAAACCAAACAATTGTTGAGAATTATTGACAGGAAATGTCATTACCCACCCCTGCGTCCCCTCTCGGGAGGGGGCAGTGGAGTGGGTAGCCCTTCCGCGGAAATATGCTCTTTAATCCATCTCTCTATGGCCATAACAATATTTCAGCCATAATGTCCTGAATTTATATAGTAGCCCAGCCCTTTAGTAGCCCAGCCCTTTAGTAGCCCAGCCCTTTAGGGCTGGGATAGAAATATAACAAAAAACCACAACGGCATTCATGCCGTTTCGTCCTTGCCAGAAGGCAATATAATATTATACAGCTTTAACAGCTTATTGAATTCTTCCACAAAAGATATTTTTTTATGATGTTCTTCTGCCGCTTTTTCACGAATGTGAGTGAGAATTCTGCCGCGAATTCCATCATTAAGAATAGGTTGTCTGTTTTTTGTACTCCAGATAATGTGAGTCCAAATCTTGTAATAGGTATGTGACATACATGTAACTCCTTTCGAATAACGCCCTGAAGGGCGTAAGTGTTTAACTCTACTTTCTATTCCCAGCCCTAAAGGGCTGGGCTACTACCCCTAAAGGACTGGGCTACTACCCCTAAAAAACTGTAGACTGCTATCCTGAAAAAACTAAAAAGTTAATTTAACGAGCTGAACTATCACTACAACCAACAGGTTTTTCCAATGTTATAAAAATATGATATACTGTAATTATAGTAATGGAAGTGAAAAATGCAAGAAAAATATACCCGCCATTGTAAGGCCTCAGTCGAGGTGGCGTTAAAAGACGTTAGTAGCCCAGCCATTTATGGCTGGGGTACAGAAAACTGAAAAACATAAAGGGCATTCATGCCCTTAACATAACGCCATAAATGGCTGGGCTACTATACGCTTTTATTTTTTTCTATTATAACTACTATCTCAAAATGCCACCTCGACTGAGGTATTTCCCACCCCTGCGTCCCCTCTTGGGAGGGGGCAGTGGGGTGGGTCATCCCCTCACCTGTCACCGTCCACCGTTCCGTCCCTCGGTACTCGCTACTCGCTACCCGCTACTCCGTTAATCCCCAATGCCTTCATTTTATTATACAATTCCGACCTGTTATATTTAAGCATGCGCGCGGCCCTGGAGATATTGCCATTGCATTCCTTAATGGTCCTTAAAATGACATCCCTTTCAAAATCGGCTCTTAATTCCCTCAATCCCTTTACACCGTCAGCCGAACGAACAGCCTGCAGGCGGCAGGATAGAATCGCCTCTGAAAGCATTGATTCTTCCAGCGCCGGCGCATCTTTGTGCAAGATGCAAATCCTTTTTATTTCATTCTCAAGTTCGCGTATATTTCCGGGCCATAAATAATTCGTCAGGATTTCCATAACCGCGTCAGGCACCTTGATGAGCTTACCGCCTGAGGAATACCGTCCGATAAAATGCTGTACCAACAAAGGAACGTCTTCTTTTCTGTCCCGCAGGGGCGGAAGGTTTACTATTATAGTGCTTATGCGATAGAACAGGTCCTCGCGGAAGAGTTTTTTCGCAATCAACTGCTCAACGTCCTGATTGGACGCAAAAACAAAACGCGTATTGATTAGCGTGGGTTTTGTGCCGCCGATTTTCCACATCTGCTTTTCTTCAAGGGCCCGCAGGAGGCGTTGCTGCATCTTCATGCTCATATCCGCTATTTCATCCAGAAACAGCGTGCCTTCGGAAGCAATTTCCATATATCCTTTTTTATCTTCCACTGCTCCCGTGAACGCGCCTTTGACATAACCGAAAAGTTCACTCTCTAATAATGTTTCAGGCAGAGCGCCGCAATTAAGGGAAAGCAGGGTATTCTCTTTGCGCAGGCTGTTCCGATGCAAAGCGCGAGCGATAAGTTCCTTGCCGGTGCCGGTTTCACCCTGTATCAAGATCGGCAAGTCGGTAGAAGCGATTTTTTCAATAAGGTTATATATGTCCCGCATTACAAGGCTGTTTCCGATAATTGCATCTTGATATCCGGATCTTTCATGCCGTCCGTTAATGGTATCTATTAGAACTTCCGGAATCACGCGTCCATCCTGAATTCCTTCTGAATGCAGTCTGTTATAGAGATGCTCGTATTCGCGGCTCCTTTCATACAGCCATCCCATATCAATCCTGCTCAAAAGCGGCTTGATTCCATGCTCCACGGCAACCGCCTTTTCCGGCATATTCATTAGAGTATAGCATTTGCTCAACAAAAGCGACGCTTCCCCTATTATTTCATGCAAATGAATATCTTTCGCGTCTTTAATAACGGATTTAAGAATATCCTCGGCGGATTCGTTCTTATTTTCCAGCATATCTATAAAAGCAATGTGCAGTTTCGCCTCCAGCCCGGCCGGAGGCAGATTCAATTCCCGGCTGAACCTGACGCATTCATTGAACGTACGCCTTGCATTGATATTATCCTTAAGCGCTATCTCATATTCGCCTTTCAAGTGATGGTAGTTTATAGGAAAAAGCCTGTTGACAGCGACCCCGTCTTCGTAATTTGTAAGTTTAGTTTCAATAATTTCCCTGACTTTTTCCAGTTGATTCCTGTACAGATAGCAATAAGCCAGTCCGATTGTTACGGTATAATATGCATCCTTACTCATTGGATGCGTATCCGTGCCGTATTTCTGCAAATACTGCTCGGCCTTGCGGAATTGTTCAATTGCCGGATTGATATTGCGCAGGAGCATAAAATTGCTCCCCATCATGACAAACGTATAAGCGCTGTAGGCAGGCTTCATGGAATGCTTTAGCGCAAGCATGGATGCTTTATAGGAAACGTCCAGCGCTTTTGAATACTCCCTCAACGAATAATAGGCATGGCCGAGCCAGTAATAGAGCGTAAATTCTTCCAGAGGCGTAAAAGAAAGCCCTGTAAGTTCCCGCAGAGCGGCCTCGCCGCAGGATTTCACTTTTTTCACATCTCTCCGCTCCATAGCGGAATCCATTATTTTCAGGTATTCGGATAAACGCTTTTTCATGCTAATTTAACCTTATTTGACGACGATAACGCTATTTTTGCCACGAAACCGCTCCCTGCGCGGGATCCCTTACATTGATATTATACTATGAAAAGGGAGAAAACACGAAGAGCGACGGACTGATAATTAACCACGAATGAACACGAATACACACGAATAGCCTCCGTATGTCGTTCAGCCGTCACCTGCGCTCCTATCACCTTTCATCGTCGTCCTTCATTTTTCATTTTTCATACTTCATATTTTGTTACAGACCACTATCTACTGCCTTCATGGCAATACAGATCCTCAACTTACCGTCCCAGTCTTTTCTTCAGCCTCTCTATTGCCTGTTGCGCCTCACCGGCCATCCCGGGTTCAAGTTCCACGGCTTTCTCAAAATCCCGCAGGGCGCCTTCGTAATCCAGCAGTTTTTCCATGACAAACCCGCGGTTAAAATAAATCTCCGCCCTTTTCGGATTCATTTCCGCCGCCTTATTAAAATCCGCAAGCGCGTTTGCGTATTGTTTAAGTTCCGCATACACGAAACCGCGGTTGAAATAAACCTTATCGTCTGTTTTTCCAAGTTCTACCGCCCTGCTAAGATCGGATAATGCCCCATTACAATCGCCCAAATTATCCCGCATGGCGCCTCTTTCAAAATACACAGTGCCGAGGTTTATGTCCGTGTCCAGTTTTCTGTCAATTATCACGGTAAAATCATCTATCGCTCCCTGAATATCTCCTGCATTTATCTTAAAATAAGCGCGGTTGTAATACGCATCGCCGGAGGCCGGATTAAGGTCTATTGCCTTTGAAAAATCCCGCTCAGCAGACAATTTATCGCCGCTTGCCTCTTCAATCTGCGCTTTTATCGTATAGAAACCGAAATGCGGCTTGAGCCGGATGGCCTCGTCCAGGTCATTAAGCGCCGGGGCCCATTGCCTCAAATTGCTTTTGCTAAGGGCGCGCGCCATATAGCTGTACGGATAATAAGGATTTTTGGAAATGGAGATTGTCACATTTTTTATTAAACCATCGTTATCACTTAAACCAAGAAACTGGCTTCTGCCGAGCCAGAAATACGCCTCGGCATTCTGCGGGCTTATATTTTCAATTACATATTCAAAATATTTATGCGCCTCTTCTTTACTGGAAAGGCAGGCAATCTTGCCGGCCCAAAGCCTGAACATCTCATTCTTATGTTTATCCGCAAGCGCTGTAAGTTGTGATATACATTCCGCATAAGAGCCTCTCTTGAAATTCTTTAATGCGATCGTAAGTTCAAAATACATCCTATATTCTTCAGCAACAGGCTTGTCCGCAATCCTGTCAAAATCCGCGTTTGCCTTATCCGTATATTCCTGCATAAGTTTTTGCTTAAGTTTATCGGAATACAATGGCAAAAATTTAATTTCGCAATACTTATCAAGATATGTCAAGCCGCGCATTATGTACGCGATGCTGTAATCAGGGTCTTTTTTTACGGCGTCCGTGAAATGCGTCTCAGCCTCATCCATATCCAGCCGCATCCTGTCAATCATTCCCTTATAAAAAGCCGACATCGCGGTCGGATAAATCTTTTCCGCTTCGTCAAGCTGTTTATCAACCCTGTCAATATCCAGCCAGACCTTGTCAATATTGGTGTCTTTTTTATAGAACTCTATTGAGGCCTGGCCTATCTTTGACCAGGCAGTGCCTATAATCTTCATCGCTTCTTCCTGCTTTTTCCTGTCGGCCTCGGACTTTTCAGCCGCCTCTTCCGCCTGCTTCCTCATTGCCAAAGATTCCTGCTTAGCCCTTATTATTTCATTCTCGCAGGCAGTCTTATTCCCCTCAGCGCGCTCGTCATTTTTGATTATTTCAAGATACTTAATGTAATTCTCATTTGCCTGTTCCCATTTCTGTTCGGCGAAAAACGCGTCCGCGTTTTTCAGGTAGTTTTCCGCCTTCTCTTGCATGCCCGCGCGGGATATGACAAGATACAGAGAAACTGCCGCCAGCACAAGGGCCGTTGCGGCAATGCTGACAAACGCAATCTTGTTTTTCTTGACCCTCTTAACCAGGCGGTACCATGACGAAGGCGGCGTGGCAAGTATAGGGTCGCCGTCAATATACCGTTTAATGTCTTCAGCCAATTCCGCGGCGCTCTGATACCTCATCACAGCTTCCTTTTCAAGCGCCTTAAGCGTTATTACGGACAATTCCCTGTCTATGGCGGAATTGAACATCACAGGCGGGCCGGGCTCTTTATTTACCACGGCCTTCATTACGTCCAGGGAACTGGTTCCGGCAAAAGGCAGTTTTCCCGTAATTAATTCATACAACATCGTTCCGAGCGAAAACACGTCGCTTCTCTTGTCAACTTTGGAGCCTGTCGCCTGTTCCGGCGACATATAATAAGGCGTGCCCACCACGGAACCGGCCATAGTAATATTTCTCCTGCTTGCGGTTTCTTTAGCAAGCCCGAAGTCCGCTATCTTAGGAATAATCTGTATGCAACCCCGGGAATCAGCCTGCTCGGACAGCAATATGTTTTCAGGTTTGACATCCCTATGAATAACATTATGCTTATGCGCGTAATCCAAGGCCCTTGCCGTATCGCTAAGCATTTCAATGTGTTCTCTAATATCGGCCTTTGAAAATTTCACGGGTAATTTACGCGCCTCTTTTTCAACAAGTTTGCCGTCAATGTACTTCCTGAGATTGTGCCCGCCTTCCACGTATTCCATCGCAATATAATATTTATCGGAATGCCTGCCCACTTCATAGACCTGCACTATATTCGGATGCGTGAGTTTGGCCGCTGTCTGAGCTTCAGTCATGAACCTTTCCACGTTCTTACGCGCGTTTTCCGGGTCATCGCCCTTATCGGGCAAAATCATCTTTAACGCTACATATCGCCCCAGGCTTTTTTCGTAGGCTTTGAAAACCATGCCCATGCCGCCGCGGCCGAGAAGGCTAACGAGAATGTATTTCCCGAACAGGTTTTCCGGCTTATCCGCGGCCATGGTTACTTCCACGGGTATATCCGAATCCTTATTGATAGCTAATGCTCCGCCGCATCTCTTGCATTTGTAAGCCTTATCGGACGCGTATTCCGCGGTCCTATACTTCGTGCCGCACCCCGCGCACGTCAATAACACACCGTCTTTGTTTTCAGGTTTTTGATTGTCCATATTGTTACCCCGTACCAAATCGCCTCGGCCTTTATTCTGCGTTTCGTCCTTCGTCCCGACCGTCCTTCCTTCTTCATTTTCCATTTTTCCTTCTCGTCCGTTAGCAGAGGATTTAGACTCTAAAGCCGTAAAAAAGTTGCTCTCTTTTCAAAACTCTAAGAATTTTTCTTAATTATACATTATTAGAATTACTTGTCAAGAAAACATGATGCGAGAAAACAGGACACAGTATACAGGAAACAAAAGTAAGGATTCAGTAAAGAAAGCTCTAAAGCATTAAATCGTACTGTTATGATTTTAGACGCTCATTCTTAAAAACAGTTCCCTTCCGGAAAAAAATCAGAGTATCCCGTCAGTGAACGGTGTCAAAAGACTTCACAAAAAATAATAAATATTTTGTCGTATAGTAGAGACACGCCATGGCGTGTCTCTACAAAATGTCATTAATGAATTATTTCGTATTTGCCACCGTTTACTGACGCCTTACATTTGACTTAAGAATAATGAATTGCTACAATTCTTACTTGCTAACGACTATTTTAGCCACGAAGGCACGAAGAACTATATGTTTTGCAATGTAAATAGCCGTCGGTAAGCGCGCCGTTGTTTACATCGGATATGCGGGACTGCGGCAGGGCAAGTTCCATCGTCGTTCATTGACCGGTTGCTTATTTTCCCGTGTTAACACCGCGAGCCGGCCGGAACCCGTAAAAGTTTGACCTGCTTTCAGGGCCGTCCTTATCGCGGTATGCCGGCCTGTAGTAAAAAACATAATCATTGCATGAGCCGCCGCGCAATACGCGGCATTGGCCTGCATCCGGCCCTTTAGGATTGTTCTGAGGGCTGTTCTGGTAATAATCATCTACATACCAATCCGCGCACCATTCCCATACATTACCGGCCATATCATACAATCCATACCCGTTTGGTTTTTTTTTGCATACAGGATGCGTCCTGTTTTCGGAATTATCGCTGTACCATACATAACTCCAGTCAATTTCATTTCCCCAGTAATATTTTGTCGTTGTCTCCGCCCTGCACGCGTATTCCCACTCTGCTTCAGTCGGCAGTCTCAAATCCGTTTTCCTGCAGAAATCCCTGCAGTCATTCCAGCTAACATGTTCCACAGGCATGGTATTACCCTTACAAAGCGACGGGTTATTTCCACCGCCAACCGCGGATTTTGTTTCTTTCAACATCACTTCCTGCCAGACTGCCTGTATTACCTCGTGTTTGGCAATCAAAAAATCGCTCAATGTTATCTTATGCACAGGTTTTTCATCAACGCCGCCGTCATCGGACCCCATATCAAATGTACCGCCCGGTATCAAAACAAAGACTATCCCTGTCTTAATATGAGTATATTCTGCATATTCAAATTCGTTAATTCTCGGTTCTTTCATGCCCTCAATATCCGGCGTTATTTTCCCCCTCATTTCAGATACGGCCCTGTCATCAGGCCGGATTTTTTCCGCTTTTGACAGCATATTCACAGCGTCTTTCAACTTGCGGTTATCCAGATGTTTCTGTGATTCTTTCATATAAAAGTAAAAATCCTTGTCTTCCTGCGAAGATACCGGCGGTTCCGGCTTCTTTCCTTTTTGCTGAGCAACAGCAAGGCCTACAAACAATACGGGCAGAAGGGCTATGGCAAAACCTGTTGCTACTGCCGGCAATTTAAGTGTTTTTCCCACAAGAGTACCTCCTTTTAGTCTAACCGATAGACTTCTACGTAATAAACACAGAAGATAAACCACGTTTTTTTGCCACGAAGGCACCAAGGCGCGAAGGACGGTTGACGTTTTAGCGCTAAATCTTCGTGTCTTCGTGCCCTCGTGGCAGAAAACCGTCGCGTCCGGTTTTGGTTGCGCCTGCGCCCCTTTGCAATATAACGAGATCCGGCTTATTGCCGTTCTGTACTGCGGTAATACAAGCCGAACGTACTCAAACACCGTGATAACCGGTAATTTGTTCCCTGATTATTAAAGAAAACATATTATTTGACTTAAGAATAATGAATTGCTACAATCCGTATCTGTAGACGGTGTTTTTTCTGCCACGAAGGCACGAGGACACGAAGGACGGCTGTTTTTGTAATATGAATGCATTGTTCAAGATGGTTCAAGCGTTGTTCAATGTAGTTCAATAGTGAACGGCGGTCGGTGACCTGTAACGAAATATGAAGTATGAAAAATGGAAAATGAAGTCAGAAGTTCTGAGTCTGGAGTCCGTCGTTTCGTCAATCGCAAGTCTCTTAAGAGTCTCGTCAAGTCCCTGTTATATTTCGTCGTCGTTCGATTGTTTCGTTGTTCAATCGTTTAGTTGTCAATCTGTTTAATCCGCTAAATCTGCTGTTAAAAAGCATCCGTTTAATCTTAAATG
Source organism: Planctomycetota bacterium (assembly GCA_016220095.1). Classification (GTDB taxonomy): domain Bacteria; phylum Planctomycetota; class MHYJ01; order JACQXL01; family JACRIJ01; genus JACRIJ01. Next base: position 23,452 of record JACRIJ010000084.1, read on the forward strand.
AAAACCAAAGTAATAAAACTTAACCCGCGGGATTTCAATCCCGAAGACCTCAAAGAACCCGCAGAAGCGCTTGCTTCAGGACAGTTGACGGCTTTTCCGACTGAAACCGTTTACGGCATCGGCGCCGATGCGGCCAAAACCGGGGCCGTCGCGGATCTGCTTAAAATCAAGCAGAGCCCTGCCGACAAGCCGCTCACTATCCACATGGCAAACCCGAATGACATAACCCCTTATACGGCAAAACCGCCCGCTACAGCAATTAAACTCATGAAGAAATTCTGGCCCGGGCCTCTTACGATTATAATCCCGGACAAAAACGAACGTCTTACAGGATTCCGCGTGCCCTCCTGCGCAATCACAAGGGAATTAATCCGGATGTCGGGCGTTCATATCGCCGCCACAAGCGCAAATGTCTCCGGCGGCGCCGACGCCGTTAATGCGGACGACGTACTGAAGGAATTTGACGGCAAAATATCCTTCCTTATAGATTCCGGCGAAACGCAATTCAAAAAGCCGTCAACCATCGTAAAAATCGCCGCGCAATCATACGAAATCATCCGGGAAGGCGTCATACCTGCAAGCCTCATCAAAGACACCGCTAATATGACCATACTTTTTGTCTGCACGGGCAATTCCTGCCGCAGTCCCATGGCCGAAGGCCTGCTGAAAAAAATGCTCGCTAAACGCCTGAATATCACGCCCGAAGAACTTGAAGACAACGGCTACAGGATTATTAGCGCCGGCACTTCCGCGATGTACGGGGGCAGGGCTTCCGATAACGCAATCACTATCATGAAAGAAATGGGCGCGGATATCCGCTTTCATATCGCAAGGCCCGTTACCAACCAGATGGTGCGCGACGCGGATAAAATATTCGTCATGTCCAGAGTGCATAAGCTCATCCTTTCCGAGGAATTCCCCAATTGCGCCGCTAAAATGGAATTGCTTGACCCTGACAACAGCGACGTGGAAGACCCCGTAGGCAGTCCAATTGAGACCTACAGGCAATGCGCAAGAAAAATAAAAAAACTTCTGGAGGCACGATTAAAGGAATTATGAAAATAGCCATCGCATCAGACCACGCCGGTTTCCGGCTCAAAGAGGCGCTGAAAACGTTCCTGTCCGAAAAAGGCCATGCTGTGGCCGATTTCGGAACCGACAACGAAACCTCCGTGGATTACCCAGATTTCGGCGTAAAAGCCGCCAAGGCCGTCGCAAACGACACTTGCGAAAGCGGCATTCTCGTCTGCTACACGGGCATCGGCATGTCCATCATCGCCAATAAGGTCAAAGGCATCCGCGCCGCCCTGTGCCATAACCAATTAACGGTTGAAATGAGCAGAAGGCATAATAACGCCAATGTGTTATGCCTGGGATCCCGGATAGTGCCCGAAGAACTCGCCAAAGAACTCGCCGGACTCTGGCTCTCCACGCCTTTTGAAGGCGACAGGCACCTCAGGCGCGTCAATAAGATATCTGATTACGAAAAAACTTGACTTTTCCCTGCAAAATTCATATTATTTGGAGTCTTAATCCCGTTGTACCCAACAGCAATTTCAATCCATTTTGAATATACTATTTATCGGAGGAATATTGAATGACAGAATTTCTTACAACTGAAAATATCATTGAGATTTTTGAAAAAGAAAAAAGCTCCCTGCACTCCCTCTATGGACTCAAGGCCGCGGTTCATGCCGCGCTTGACAACAGAAAAGCCATTGAAACCCTCATCAAAGATATAGACAAAAATCAACTGAAATTCTCCAGTGAAAACATCACGGCAACCCGGAAAGGCATCGGGCTTTGGGCGACTGACAATATCAAAGGCGCCATTGAAACGTTTGAAAAGGCCCACTCTTCCAAGGAATCTTCCTTCTTTGCGGGCATATGCCGGCTGGAATCCGGTGAACCCGAAAAAGCACTGCACTTGCTCAATAAAGTATATGAAATGGACAGCATCTCGCAGGATGAAAATGAATACCTCCTCGTGGTCAGCGCCCTTGCGGAAAGCCATACGACTTCCGGCAAGCCGGATAAAGCGCTGGAACTGCTGAAAAAACACCAGTCTAAATTGAATAAGTCCGCAGAATTCCACTACCAGTTGGGACTGGCCTACGATATGCAAAACTATCATCCTGAAGCTGAAACCGAATATAAAACTTCGTTGAAAATTGAAGTTGATTACCCAAAAGCGCTCTTCCGCATCGCGTATAAACACGACCTCTACGGAAACGAAGAAGAAGCCATGCGGCTCTATGAAACCCTGACAAACATCAAACCTCCGTATGTAAACGCCTTCCTGAACCTCGGCACCATCTATGACGACCTTCAGGAATATGACAAGGCGGAATATTGCTTCAAAACCGTCCTTGACTCCATACCCGGACATAAAAAAGCCGCGCTCTTCCTCAAAGATGTTATAGCTTCCAAAAATATGTTCTATGACGAAGACGCGAAAAAGAAGGATGAACAGGTAAAAAAACTCATGTCCATCACGCTCACCGACTTCCCGCTTTCAGCCAGAAGCAAAAACTGCCTCAGCAAACTGGAAGTATTTACGCTCGGCGACCTTGTCAGAAAAACCGAAGATGAAATCAGGTCATGCAAAAACGTCGGCGAAACCTCAATAAAGGAAATAAAAGAACTCCTCATGCAGAAAGGCCTGGCTCTCGCGGAATCCGCGGAAGCCGCCATGTCAATGGAACATGCCGCGGGCCTCGCGTCGCCGCAGGAACTGCTGTCAAAATCCATTGATGAAATAGACTGGTCCCCCAGATGCAAAAAGGCAATCAAGAAACTCAAAATGACCACCATCGCGGATATAGTCAGCAAATCGGAACAGGAACTGCTCGGCTGTCAGAACTTCGGCATAGTCTCCCTTGATGAAGTCAAGCTTAAACTGACCAAGGTCGGATTGTCCCTGAGAAAACAATGATAGTTGCGTGCAATTTTTTTTCGGATGTCAAAACATTCACGGGCACTGCCCGCGAAGAATTTAACATTAACGGCCCTGCGCTCTCTGACCTTTTCGCGCAATTGACGAAAAAATTCCCCGGCTTGACCGGAAATTACTTTGATGCTCAAGGCAAACCGTTTAATATCCTTATGGTGGTAATCAACGGCCGGCATGCGGACATTTCCAGGCCGGAAACAATCATACTGCATGAAAATGACAATATAGACCTGCTTACCGCCGTCGCAGGCGGGTGAGTCCGTCGTCCCCTCGCTACTCGCTACTGGCTACTCAATACTACTATGAACTACGTCATTATCGGCAACGGCACAGCCGCTATTGCGGCAATAGAATCCATACGTAAAACGGATAAACAAAATCCTATTACGCTCATTTCACGCGAAAATGCGCATTGCTACAGCAAACCTATGATAGCTCACCTCACGGCTGATGAGATTGAAAGCGATGCCATATACTACAGGGATAAAGATTTTTACAAGACTAACAACGTCAAAACACTCCTGAATACATCAGTTGCATCCATAGATACGAATAAAAACCTCGTTAAACTTGAAAACAACAGTACTGTTTCCTATGGCAAACTCCTTATAGCCACCGGCGGCAAACAGGTTGTACCGCCAATTGAAGGCCTTGATACCAACGGCGTCTTTATGTTCCAAACACTCGCCGACGCCTGCGCTATTAATGAATTCAAATCAAAAGTCAAACACGCCGTTGTCATCGGCGCCGGCCTCATAGGAATCCGCGCCCTCCACGCGCTTGAAAAAAATAACATCAAGGTTACAATAGTTGAAATGCTTCCGCAAATCCTGCCGGCCTTCCTTGATAAGACCGCCGCGGGCATTCTTGAAACCCTTATCCGTAAAAACGGACATGTAATTCACGCTAATACCAAAGTCCTGAAAATCAATTCCAAAAACGGCGCCATTGAATCCGTAACTCTCAGCAACGGCTCTACAGTGCCCTGCGAAATGGCCGTGCTCGCCACAGGCGTCGTACCGAATATAGATATCGTAAAAAACACGAAAGTCAAGTCCAATAAAGGCATTGTTGTGAACAAGCACATGCTGACAAATGTGCCCGATGTCTTTGCCGCAGGAGATGCCGCGGAAACAACCGATGCGTCCAGGAATATCGCCGCAATAAATGCCAATATGCCTAATGCGTATAAACAGGGAGCCGTCGCAGGCCAGAATATGGCCGGTACAATTGTTGAATATGACGGCAGTATGAGCATGAATTCCGTTGAATTCTACGGCGTTCCCTGCATCACCATAGGCGAAATCAACCCGCGGGAAAAGGACGAAGTTTTTATCCTGCAAAGCGAATTGAGCGGTTTTTATAAAAAACTGGTCGTCCGTGATAATATAGTTAAAGGCGCCATTTTACTCGGCAACCTGCGCTTCGCCGGCACTATAAACAAACTGGTGCAGTCTCATGCGAACGTTGCGGAATTCAAAAACGAAATCCTCACTGAAGGCAAAAAGTGGTTTGATTTCATTAAGAATAACTGGAAAGACGATATGCTCGGCAACGTCCAGTGGGCGCCAGGCCTGAGTTCCCAGCAGAAATATGTCAAAAAAGTGGACGAAGACGTCCTGAAAAAAAGAGAACAGGGACGGTTTTGAGTTTAAGGGTTACGGAGTTAAGGAGTTTTAGGGTTAAAGAGTTTAGGGGCTAAGGGGTTACGGAGTTTAAGAGTTATGAAAATAAGAACTTCTAAAACAACATACGCTGTTATTAATTTAACAAACGGAAAAATTGAAACCGGCGAGACGCCGGAAAAGGCCGTCCGCGCATTCCTCGGCGGCCGCGGCCTCAATATGTACTACCTGCGCAAATACCTTAAGCCGGATACAGACCCGCTTTCTCCTGAAAACGTCCTCATCTTCGGCACAGGCCTTCTTACCGGTACTGGCATACCTAATTCCGGCAGGTTCAGCGTAACCTCCAAATCGCCCGAATCCAGAGTGATTGCGGATTCCAATTGCGGCGGGTTCTTCGGCCCGGAAATGCGCTACGCGGGCATTGACCGGCTTATACTGCTGGGAAAAGCAGATAAACCTTCATATATTTATATTGAAGACGGTAAAATAGAAATCCGCGACGCCGCGCCTTATTGGGGTTGTGAAACCACGGAAACCCAATTGAAGCTCCGCAAAGACCTCGGAAACGATGTAGAAATAGCCTGCATCGGCACTGCCGGGGAAAACCTCGTCAGATTCGCCTGCGTAAGAACCGGCGTCAAAAACGCCGCCGGCAGGGGCGGCCTCGGATGCGTCATGGGCTACAAAAACATCAAGGCCGTCGTGGTAAGGGGAAATTTCGGCATGCCCATAGCTGATACGAAAAATTTCCACAGGAAGGTCGTTGAAACAAGAGACCTTATTTATAATTCAAAAATAACCCATGTGCTCGGCAGGGTCGGCACCCCTCTTTTGTACGACGTCAGCAATTACCTCGGCGCCATCAGGACAAAAAACAGCCAATTGAACCAGTTTGAAGACTCCCTGAATGCCGAAGAAATACATAAATACGTTGAGAAAATGGTCGCCTGCCACAGTTGCGTGGTGCATTGCAGGCACAGGAACAGGGTTGAACAATCCATCGGCGAAGGCCCTGAATATACATCTATTGTTCTTGTAGGTGCAAACCTCGGCATTGCGAATACGCAACAGGTAATAGACCTGTCCAACCTGTGCAATGAACTTGGCCTGGACGTATCGTCCGCGGGAACCATTATCGCATGGGCGATAGAACTCTTTGAACGCGGTTATCTGAAAAAATCCGATTACGGTTATGAAGTAAAATTCGGCGATTACGAAAAGATACGCCAGCTCATGCTGGATATTGCCGCGCGCAAGGGACTCGGAGACGTACTCGCGGAAAGCACGCGGCTTGTGGACAAATTCGGCAAGGAAACAGGCGATTTCCTTATCGCGGTAAAAGGCCTGCCCCAGTCATGCCCGCACGACGTCAGGTATATAAGAAGTTTCGCGCTCGGGCTTGCGACCGCCTCAAGAGGCGCAGACCACCTCAGAAGCCGGCCTACGCTGGAAATATTCAACCTCCCGAAGGAATTCTCAAGGGAACTCTACGGAACTGACGTTGACCCGAATCCTACTACGTTCAACACCAAGGAACACATGGTGTTCATGCACGAAAACATATACGCAACCATTGACTGCCTCGGGATATGCAAATTCGTATGCCACGGTTTTAACAGCCCGCACTTTTTAGATTACGAACATTTTGTTGACCTTATAAAAGTCACTGTGGGGATGAATTTCACGCTTGACGAAATAAAAGAGGTCGGCAAACGGCTGATAAACCTTGAAAGAACGCTTAACATGAGTTTCGGCATGACCCGCAAGGACGATACCCTACCGGGCAGGTATTTTAACGACCCGATGCCGTTAGGACGCTCAAAAGGAAATAAGATTGATAAGGCGGAATTTGAAAAAGCCTTAACGAGACTCTATAAACTCAGAGGATGGACGGAAGAAGGAACTCTTAACGAAAAACAAGTTGAGGAGTTAAAAAGTTTAGGGGTTTAGTGTCTTACGTCTCAACTTCTGCGTATTTTGCGCAGAAGTTTACAAACTATAGTACTTTCGTCGCGTCACTTGGCGCTCTTTACGTCCTCTGCGGCTTATTGCGTTCGTCCGTCGGTTCGGATGTACGACGGTCGGAATAAACCGCTAAGAGCGCAAAGAACGCAAAGACGACGGATATTCGTATCGTCTTAGCGAGCTTTGCGCACTTTGCGGTTAAATCGTCGTCGTTAGAACGAACGACGTTTTGATCGCAAAGGCCGTTAAGCGCGTTTACCTTGCCGCAGTACTGAGCAAAGCGAAGTGAGTGTAACGAAGGGCTAAGTACGGCTAAATAGCAATCAAGTATTCCTGATTTCTAATTTGGTTGCGGCTATGTTGCTTTATTGTCTAAGTCCTCAACTTCTATGTTTCTTGCGCAGAAGTTTTGGTTCTTAATAAATAAAACTCTAAGTACGAAACCCTAAACTCTAAACAAATTCAAAGCTCTCACATTCGCTTCGCTGCGCGAAGCTCAGTATTCGCAACATTGTATTGTAGCCAATGGATTCAATATTGCTCAATGCTCAAATAACCGAAACACGGTCGTTCGTCGGGTTTTGAGAATTTAGATTTAGAGTTTAGGATTTCGTGCTTAGCGCTTAGAATTTTAGAAAACGCAGAAAACGTCTAAAATGATTCAATGCTTTATGAACTACCTTAAAACCCTTTGACTCCGTTAACTCCGTAACTCCGTAACTCCATAACTCCTGAATTCCGTAACCCCTAAACCCTCTTAACCCTTTAACTCCGTAACCCCCTTAACTCTTTAATTTACTATGCCAAAACTAAAACACCGTAAGATTCGCGTCAATCCCGACCTTTGCACCGGATGTACGCTATGTGCGGAGGCATGTTCGGTAAGGAAATTCGGGGCAGTGAACCCCCGCCATGCCGGCATTACGATAATGCGCGACCTGTTTGAACGCTTTGAAGGCCAGCTCGTATGCAAACATTGCGACGAACCGGAATGCGTAAAGGCATGCATGTCAGGCACGATGACCAAGGACGCTGAAACCGGCCTGGTAAGCAACGACCCTGACAAATGCATGGGCTGTTGGATGTGCGTAATGGTATGCCCTTACGGGTCCATAACGGACAAAGGCACTAATTCAAAAAAACAGAAAACCGCGTTAAAATGCGACGGCTGTAAAGACCTGGATACCCCGGTCTGCGTACTCGTATGCCCGACCAAAGCAATTATGGTGGAAGAAACGGAATCCCTGTTAATACGAAGTATGCAGAATGAAAAATGAATAATGAAGGACGGAACGAATTATTCTTTTGCCCTGTCACTCTCGTAGTGCGGCCTCTGTATGCTCTGTGGTTGCGTTAGTCGTTTGTTGTTCAGTCGTTTAGTCGTTAATCCGCTAAATCTTGATTACGCAATGAACCTCTTCAATCTTTCACTCCATAAAACGCTTCTGCAACTCCTACCGCCTGACTATAAGGAACGGCGCGGCTTAAATCATCTCTACGTCTGGAAGGACATTCCGTATTGGATGGTTGTGGATGAAGAATTTTCCGAGTTTCTCACAGAATTAACTTCCGTAAAAACACTGAACGACATCTTCGCCAAACACCCGGAATGGAATACGGCAAGAAAAAACATACTGACAGGCACAAAGAAACTGCTTGAATTGCGCGTAATCCAAAAAACCTCGGAGAGTAAATTAAAACCACCGCCGGCGTCCGATATTGCGCCGATTGAAAATATCGCGCTGAATATAACGATGCACTGCAACCTGCGCTGTACGCACTGCTACAATAAAAACCTCCTGCACAAAAACAGCGGCGAATTGTCTTCCGATGAAATTATAAATTTCCTGAAAAGCGCTAAAAAAATCCTCAGTAAGAGCCCTTCCCTGACAATACTCGGCGGCGAGCCTCTCCTGTATCCGGACAAACTTTTATCTGTCGCCAGGTACGCCGTAAAGAACGGATTCAACGCGATAGTATCAACGAACGGCACGCTGATAACTGAAAAAATTGCCGCGGAAATACGAAAAGCAGGACTGCACGTGCAGGTTTCCGTTGACGGCCACAACGCGCCCATGAACGACGCCGTCAGGGGCATTGGCGTATTTGATAAACTGAAAAAAGGTATTGAAATACTTGCGCGAAACAGGGTTTATACCATTATCAGCATGGTATGCCACGAAGGCAACATTGATTACCTGGAACGTTTTTACCTGTTTGCACGCTCAACAGGCGCAAATGAAGTCAGGGCAATCCCGTTAAAATGCATGGGCGGCGCGTTAAACGGAAAAATAAGGCCGGTTAATCTGCATACCCTCCTGCAACGGACCTGCGACATCTTAATACGTTTCCCTGAACTTGCCGGCATGCTCGGCCGAGACTTTTTTTCAATTACTGCCAATACGTGCATGCATTCCGTTAAACGCGCGTCCTGCGGCACCGGCCTGCAAACGCTTCTGCTTGATTCCGATGGTTCCATATATCCGTGCCTGAATACCAATGCCCCTGAATTCAGGATTGCCAACGTACGAGACAACGATTTTAGTTTAGCCGACACGTGGAAGACTTCTACTGCGCTAAATAAAATCAGGTCTTTAAGCAGGATAGACACCATAAACGCAACCTGCGGTTCATGCGAGGTAAAACACTGGTGCCTTGCGGGTTGCAGGGGCGAAACCTATGCAAACACCGGCTCGTTCAATGCAATGCCTTCCAACTGCGGCGACTTAAAACAAACAATCATAAAAATGTTCTGGATTTTGTCGGAGAATCCTGCTATAATAAAGCCAATGGCTCGCATATGTTAAGCAGGACAAAATATGAAAATTATAGCGCACAGCATGGTACCGCCCGGCAAACTTCCGTACGTGCATCTCGGGTATCTGGCCGCAACAGAAACTATTCCCTCAAAAGGGTTCTTCCTGACTGGAACGGTATTTTTCATATTAGCAATATTCAGCCTGGCTAAAGGCGCCCGGGTGAAACGCGTCAACGAAGAATCAGGGCCTAAATGGATTGGAATCGCTCAAAAAACAATTGCGCTATTCCTGTTTGTTTTGGGAATACAAGGCATACTTGACAGCGTTGCCTTATTCGGCTTGATATTAATACTGCTGGCAATCCTTTTGTTTTTCGCAAGAACCAAATTCAATCCGCCGGAAAACCTTAAGAAACGCCTGATGGCAATAACAGCAGGGCTCGCGTTACTTATTGCCGGAATTTACTTTGCCTTAATATATTCCTTTAACTACGGGAAAGTTATTCACATGTTTCCAGAAGATATGACTGCAATCAATGCGCGGCAACTTCTGCAAACAATAAACGAACATGCCAAAAAGAACGAGGCAATCCCGAAAAATGCGAGTCTCCTGTTAAAGGAATGGGGTTTAAGATCAGCATATATTGAAGATGGATGGTTCAGGCAATTAAGAATTGATAAAACAACCCGAAACGGCCAAATCAGCTATATTGTCACGAGCGCCGGTCCGGACAGGACGTTTGACACGGCGGATGATTTAACTTTTGACAAACTGCCTTAACAATGAAATGCAAAATGAAGCAGGTATCGTTCAACTATCACCTGTTCGCCTGTCACCTTTCATCGTCGCCCTTCATTCTTCATTTTTCCTTCTTCCTCCTTCGTCACTTCAACTTCTTTATAAAGCACCACTTCACTGACGGAGTTTTTTCGTTATCCGCGTCTGTGTCGCTCTTTGTCTTGAACCACCACGTATCCGACCATTCGCTCATGCCGGAAGAATTGACCGCCTTCACGCGCCAGTAATAAACCGTGTCAAGCTGTATGCCGGTGGTCTGATACTCCGCGGCATCCAGGGTTTTGCTTACCAGAAGCGTGCCGAATCCCTGGTCGTTACTGACCTCCAGCCAGTAGGTAATCCCGGCCATATTTTCCCACGACAGCTTAGGCGCTGGATATAATCCCGTCGTGCCGTTCGCCGGGGAAAACAGATTAAGTATTGACGGCGCGCCCGCATCGCCTGCGCCGACCGTACTGCCTGAACCGCCTGTACTTGAAGAACCCGATGACGTGTCATTATATATATAAAGCGTTACAGGCACGGAAACCGGACTATTGGACGCGTTCTCCGCCGTAACGGTTATCATGCCCGAATACACGCCTGCCGGCCTGCCTGAAACATCAATGGTTATATCAACATCGGTTACCTGAACGGAAGAGCCTGTCAGTGGATTAACAGTCATCCAATCCGTGTCATTTTGCAATGTCCATGTAAAATTAGCCGTTCCTCCGTTGTATATGGTCAGTTTTTTTGCCGTCGCCGACGTGCTTCCGTATTGCGCGTAAACGTTCATTGCCGAAGGCGTAGTTACTATCAATGCGTAAGACGCACTGCCGCCGCCCGTACCTGACGTCGTTGCCTCGGCCTTTGTCTTAAACGACCATACGTCGGACCAATCGCTTTCACCATAATCATTCACGGCTTTCACACGCCAATACAACATCGTTTCATAAGGCAGATTTGCGACCTCTTTAAATGCGGTTGACAGGTTGTTCGAGGAAAACATTATCTGGCTCACTGATTGATCCAGGCCTATCCGGAACGTGTATTTCACAGGCGATGTCCCGCTGGAAGGTACCCATCCGAAAACCAAATCAATCTCCACATCTTCAGCGCCGTTTGAAGGCATGTCAAGCGCCGGAACTGACGGAGGTTCATTGGAAGGCGCGGAACCGCCGCCGCTTCCGGACCCGGGATCAGCCATCGTTGTAAACAAACGGGCGGCTGTCCAACCGTTATCGCCGATAGCATTGAACGACTTCACGCGCCAATAATAGGCAGTACTGTACGCAAGGCCGCTTGGCTGGTACCATGTAGTACTGCCGGTGTTTTCAACAGGTGCGGTAAATAAAGAATTCGTATCTATCTGCACCGTATAGCTTATCGGAGCAACGCCTGTGGAAATATCCCAGAACAGGGTCTGGTTAAGCGCGACATCAGTTGCGCCGTTTGCCGGACCTGAAAGAACCGGCATGCTCGGCGCGGCAGCGCTCGCGCTTGTGGCGAACGACCATATTGACGACCACGGGCTTTCGCCTATATCGTTTCGCGCCTTCACTCGCCAGTAATATATCTGGGCGCTCAAAAGGCTGGACACTGTAAATTGCGTGTCCGCAATGTATCCCTGATTGTAATCAGGCGATGAAAAATAAAAATCATTGTCAACCTGCAGTATATAGGTAATGCCCGGGCTTCCGGCCACCGCATTCCATTGCAAAGTAACCGGCAGAACAACATCCGTTGAACTTGTTGCGGGCACATTAAGAGACGGGGTGCCGGGTTTCGTACCGGTTGTAAACGACCATATTGCCGACCATCCGCCGTTGCCGAAAGAATTGGAAGCCTGTACGCGCCAGTAATACTGGGTATTTTCATTCAGCACTGCGGTCGTATCATAGGATGTCACGTACAAGCCCCCAAGATCCACTGTTATCGGGTTTGCAAACGTATTTTCGGTATCTACCTGCAATGTATAAGTGACAGGCGACTCGCCTGTGGAAGCGCTCCACCCAAACGCCGGCGAAAGGATAATATCTACCGACGCATCCGCCGGAGTTACAAGCGCCGGCACTGAAGGCACGTTGCCAACCGTAAATGACCGGACAGACGACCAACTGCTCGTGCCAAATGTATTGTTACCTCTTACCTGCCAATAATACTGCGTGCCTAAGGTTAAGCCGGTAACAAAATAAAAGTCCGTACTTATATTGCTCGTATCCGAAACAATAGAAATGAATCCGCTATCGGTTGCAACCTGCAGTTGGTACGTAATAGGCGAAGTTCCTGAAGAAGGCGTCCAGCGGAATGTCACGTCTGTATTGACGCCCGTCTCGGCATCAGCCGGATACGCAAGCGCCGGTATTGACGGAGCAGTGCCCGCCCCGGTATATGTAACCTTGAACTCCACATAATTCGTATTGAGGGAATGCGGCACTTCCACCGCTTTCATATATTCGCATTTCAATGCCAGGTTTTTATCAAAATACGACCGCGAAAGAAAATCCGTTTTATATTCCCTCGTATTGTATTTCTGCAAATACAGTTTATTTTCCGGCGTAAGCGGATACCCTGCGTCTCCTTCCGAATACGGATACGTTTTCATTCCCTTAAAAGGCAGTGGATACATTGTTTGCAAAGGATCCAGCACGCCGGGTTTGAAATATAAGAACGTTTTCAGTATAAAAACCCTGTCCATTCCCTTTGCCGGCGGAGTTGCGAGCCCCTTAAACCTCAGCATTACCTGGTCGCCGGAGTTCATTACCGCATAATGATTATCGGTGGATTTCAGGAGTTCGGTCACGTCGCCGTATTTTGTAAAATCACCCTTGAAAAGATTAACGGTATTCACGGGATTGGAATCGTCGCGAAGGAGAATTCTTTTTTCCTTGTCGCCCTTGCCGTCCAGCGTAGGCATTCCCGCGAAAGAAAGACTGGCTTCGCCTGCCGGAATACGCTTGAAATTCAACGCAATATCCGGTGATACGTCAAGCCGTATCCTGTCGTACATGTTCAAATGATGCCTTTTGCCGAAGTTATTTACCTTAATCCTATGGTCCTTGCGGTTTTTAAACACGCCTTTAAGAGGAATAACCATGGTTTTGAAATCACCGGAGATTTCTCCCAAATCACGTATCTTTTCCCATTTTCCGTTATCGTTCATTAACTCAATGCCGCCTGTTACACCGTTTCTTACAGGGTTTTCCAATATATCCGCTCGCCAGCCGTCAAATACCAGCTTTGCATAATCCGCGTTGACTGTACCGAAATCAAGTATATAGTAATTCATTTCCGCGGCTTCGTCCGCCGGCGCCGCCTTGCCGTCTATTGATGAAATAGCGGGCAGAATACCGTTTCCGTTGTTATCCCGGGCCGATACGGGCAAAAGCGCCTTTTTGATGTTGATGGCATAAAACTCGCATTCCGGCGGCATATGAAAGGCATTTTTAAACGGAGAAGGTTTTTCCGCGCTTGACGACGCAATTTCATATCCAATCGGGCAATCAACCACCCACAACTGCGCCTCATCAAGATACGTAATTTCCCTCAGGATTTCTCTTATCTTAACTTCATAACTGCCGTTTTTTTCCGGAAAGTTTTTACCCATGACAACATAAGTAGGCTTGATAAAAGATGTCTCTTTATCCTTTTTACCTATTCCCGAACCGCCTATGTCCGTAATATATTGGTATTTCTCGCCATCCCAAACGTAAAAGAACGGACAGGATGATTTACCCCAGTCCCAGCCTACGGACCATTCGGATGTAAAACTGCTCGTAGCTATTCCATCCCTGACCTGAGCGCGCCAGTAATACCAATAGCCGTTCCATGGCATAGCTATACCCCATGAAGTGCCGGCTATCCAGCCGGAGTTACTCGTCCATGGAATGGTTGGCTGACGAATCTCGGCATAACTTTGCATGGTATCGTTATCGGCATCCGTATTGCTCCATGAAAGCGTAGGCGAATTAAAATCCGTATACCATGAACCGCTCCCGGGCGACGAAAGAACAATTGACGGCCCATAATTATAATGTTTGGCCTGCGCCGCGACATATGCTAATCCATCGCTATTGATGTAATAAGAAATATTGCTTGATATCGCGCCGGTAAGCGTTCCGTCAGGCGCGCCTATATCCTGCTGTTGAATCAACTGCCATGAAACTGTATTCCTATTCCATATATACAAATAGCACGGATAGGATGCCTGCGCCTCGCCATAACCGATCCATCTCGGGTCAAGCTGTGTAATCAAACTGATGTCCTGCGTAACCTTAAAACGAAACAACTGCGAATCATATTGGTCTCTTGCAGTAGTCCTGCGCGTTTCGTACCAATTTGCATCATTAGCAGACATATTGGTCATAGCCGCAGAAGTAACTGTCTGCCATGCGGAATCAAACGGCGACGGCGGCGGATTGGCAGTAGTGCTCGCCCTGTCATAACCGACGCTATCCGTGCTCACTGTAGTATAAATAGTCGTTGACTGGGCGTACAACGCGCCTGTTCCTGACAACAACAACATAACCGCACATAACACTTTTTTCATATCATTTCTCCTTCATTTTTCATTTTTCCTCCTCGTCCGTGACTCCAGACTCTGGACTCCAGACTCATAGACTCCGTCCTACCACCTTGCCTCAATTCCAAATATCATATTCAATCCCGCTGCGTCCATATCCGAAAACGCCTCGCGATATTTCTTGTTAAACAGATTCTCCACGGCTATATTTATGTCAACACGCGAGCTTACGGGCACTCCTGCGCGCAGATTAAATATGGTATATCCAGGAATGCTGAAATCCTCTCTCAACGGCGGATTAGCGGCATCCGGAAATTTTAATGCCGTATCCGTAGAACGATAAGATTCCAATTCTTCGTCAGGATTGATCCGCGACTGCTTATCAGCCACCCTGACCGACAATTCCGTCCAGAACATCTTGCGCGTACGCTCCTCCCACCGAATGCCTATCGTGCCATTCGCAGGCGGTATGTACTGCAGAGGCACGTCATTCTCAGTGTCCTGCCCCACCACCAAGGCAAAATTTCCGAATATCTTCAGATTGTCTCTTAGCTTCAATTCGGCCTTGCTTTCTATCCCATATACATACGCGCTTCCTATGTTGCGTTTTATGTACGTTCTCTCGTCCGAATCCTGTTTGCCGTCGCCGTCCAAGTCAATATAGTTATTCGTTGCCTCGCTGTCAATCATATCAGTCAGGCTTGTATAAAAAACCGCTGTATTAGCCGTCCATTTGTCATAGGCCAGACGCGTGCCGATTTCGCAAGATATGCTCTGTTCAGGATCAACATCAGGACTCGGTACACTAATACCATTGTTTGATGCGTCAAATTTCAATACGTCCGCGTAATTCGGAGAACGAAATCCAGTGGCAATATCCGCTGTTACGTCCGTATGCGCTCCGAGAGAATATACGGCTCCCACTCCGCCAGTAACAGCATGCCATCTCTTGTTGACGTCTATATCGCTTATAGTGAAACCTGTTATAAGGTTTTCTTCCTCAGGCGCGGAATCAAGGTGTTCTGTCTCATATCTAAGGCTTGCGGACAGTTTCAATCTATCAACGGGTTTATATTCAAGGATTGCGAACATTGCCGCGGTATCATACGTACCGTCCGGCGTCCGGCCGTCCGTAGGCGCGGTTGTCTTGATTGCGCCGGTTGATTTTGTCGTAACGTATTGTTCCTTGTCTTCTTTCATGTCGTCATACCTGTAATCCAGCCCGTAAATCAACCTTGATTTCAAACCAACTGGACTTGTCATCTGGATGCCAGTATTGAACATGTTTTCATCCCTTGCCCTGCGCACGCGCGTGAGCTTCGTAGAGCTTTCTGTCGTGGTATAAACCGTATTCTGAAATATCTGGTATGAAACATATATGCGCATATCCTCAAAAAAGCGGCTAATCCTGGACGCTTCGTAGGACACTTGAAAAACGTTGTGAACTTCTATGGGCCGAAATGTCCTCGGAATACCGCTTACGTTGCGCCTTGACTGGTCGTAATAAGTTATGTCTTCCCTGAGCGTATCCATATAAGATAAACCAAAGACCTTTTTTTCAGAAATACGGAAATTGTTTTTGACAAAAAAATGCCGTTCCTTATAGGATGACGGTTCAAGCTTACCGAGGTCTCCGCCGCCCTTTACATCATCAACATCCGCAAGGGTGCCGCCTAAATCAAGATTAAACAGCCGGCTATCATAAGAAGCTTCTACTGATTCGCGATCAGCCTGGTCTGCGGTGGCATACAAACCTCTTAATGAAGCGCCGAACCTGGGGGTTTCAGGAAACATGTTTGATTTTTTAGTTATTATGTTTATTACGCCGCCGATGGCATCACTGCCGTACTGTACTGCCGCGGGCCCTTTAAGAATTTCTATGCGCTCTACGGCATCAAGATTCAGCTGATTTAGCAGTTGATTGGGGGTGCCTTTCAACTGGCTGTTATTTATACGCACGCCGTCAATCAACGGAAGGATGCGGGTGCCGGTCAGGCCGCGCAATACCGGAGTGCCTGCGGCATGACCTTTAGCGATTATCCACAAACCAAGCTCATCGCGCAAGGCGTCGGAAACCGTACGCGGTAGACGATCGAGAAGTTCCGCGGGTGAAACTATCTCCACCTGCTGAGGGACATCGGTGATGGGCTCTTCCACACGGGTAGCGGTAACGGTTATTTCCTCCGCTGAAACCGGAACGGATTCCTGCGCCCGCACGGAACCCGCGTAAAACGCCATTGCCAAAACTACGATAACGTACTGCACCAATTCATTCTTCTTATTCGCCATGCTGAAAAACATTTTTTCTCCTTTTAAGAGTAGAGCTTGCGAAATTCAGGTTTTTTCTCGTTCGTCGTTCCGTCCCTCGCTACTCTTACTGTCTGTTTGAGCGAAGCAAAGGGCGCTTACCGAAGTATTAACAGGGACTTAACGAGACTTAGACGAGACACGACGACTTCTTTGGGTTACGATTACGCGTCCGTACGTCAATCATCAAGTCGCAAATCATCCAGTCATTAAATCCCAAACGTCCTTCATTCTTCATTTTTCATTATTCATTTTTCATTTTCGTATCACATCCTCGCCTCACTCCAGCCGACAAGATGGTTATTGCTGAAAAAAAAGCATTCCTTCATACCCGTATCGGCCGAAAAATACGACCATTCTTCAAGCGGACGGGAAGAACCGTTATTATGTTCAACTTTTTTCGTAGCCGGATTCCCGCGCACCGCGAGAACGTCCTCTTTACTGAAAGGCGGGCAGTTTGCCGCCGTCTTGTGATTCATAGCAAGTCTCCTTAAATGCTAAACATTGAATAATTACGCAAAATCAGTGCCAGAAAAAGAAGACGGGAATGGAATTTCTGACGCGCATAACCCATTGCAAATCAACGCGATAAAACGCCAAGCCCCGAACCCTGATGCTGGAATTCAATGTACATGTCGGAATTTTCCGACACTGCAATATTTGGGTGACAATAGGAATGCCGATTACTGCCGGGAATGGGATGGGGTATAGGGGGAGGGTGAAAAACATTTTCCCCCTCTCCCTGTCCCTCTCCCGCAAGGAGAGAGGGGATTACTTCAAATGACTTATCACTCGGAGCATAATATACTTGGCATTCATAGCCAGCGCTAAGGTAGCCGCAACCTTTAGGTTGCGCTGTAATACTGGATTCTAAGCGCAGGCTAAAGCCTGCGGCTACCTTCAAATGTCAAGTATATTATGCTC
>JACRIJ010000085.1 GCA_016220095.1 Planctomycetota bacterium
ACCAGAATCCGAAATCAGGGAGTTTTTCTGCAACGTATTGGCCTAACGGCAGTCCTAAAACAATGACCAATGCTATGGGCTATATGTCGTATTTTGAATACGATAGCGCAAATAACCTGACAAGATACGCCGGCCCTGTAAAAGACCTGAACAACGACGGCCTTATAAACATGGATGACATAAATTTCGCTATAGGAGGCGGAGATTGTGATTCTTATACGTATGATATAAACAATAACCGCACGTCCTGGATAGACCGCGGGGGATATGCCCGGTCGTATTCCTATGACGGACAAGGCAGGATACAAATCCAGAATGAGCCATACGGCCAGGCGCTTAATTATACGTATAACCTTATATCAGGACAGGCAGAGACAATTACAGATTCGCTGGGATACGTAAAGAGATACGCGTACAACGAGCAGGGCTTCCTGACCAAATACACGGACGTCGAAGGGTATATTACAAAATTTGACAAGGATTTCACAGGCAGGACAACAAAGAAAACCGGCCCTGTAGGCGACATAAACGGCGATTTTGTAATAGACGATACGGACGTAACGCTCGCTGAGATACAAGGCGGGTACAGCATAACCTATACCTACACGCCGAACAGCGATATATCAAGCGTAACAGACCAGATGGGCATGGCGACGTCTATGGAGTACAATAATTTCCATAAGCCGGTAAGGATAACGGACGCCAATCTAAACCAGACGTTATTTGCATATGATAACGAAGGAAATCTTACGCAGAAGACCGATGCAAATGCCAATTCGGTATTTTACCATTACGATACCGCAGGGAGAATGGATTGGACCAGGGATGCCTCAGGCCGGTATTCGTATTTTACGTATGATGAATTCGGAAACGCAAAGACCGTTACGGACCGTAACGGCAATATCACCACGTACACGTCGGATGAATTGAATATGCGTACAGAGGTGAAAAACGCCATTGACGGAATAACAGGCTTTAGTTACGACGAAGACGGCAATATGCTCGCAAGGACTGATGCCAACGGGCATATCACAAGCTGGACGTTTGATAATATAAACCGCGTATTAACAGAGACAGACCATCTGGGCAATACAACCTCGTATGAATATTCGCCGCCTTCGGATACGCACAGGTGGACGAGGGTGATAGACCCCCGCGGCAATGCGCAGACAACCCATTTTGACATACTAAACAGGCTGGACAGGACAGAAGACGCCTTCGGGAATTTTGAATATTTCAGTTACGACGGCAATAGGAATCTTACGGGATTTACGAACAAAAACGGTAATGCGGTAACATATAGTTATGAAAGAGCCGCGCGCCTGAAAACGAGGACCGACGCGCTCGGCAGTACGGTGACGTACCTGTACGATGACGCCGGAAATATGACCGGAGAAATCAATCCAAGGGGCTTCCAGACGTCTTATTCTTATGACAATCTGCACAGGAGGACGGACGTAACGGACGCATTGGGAAATAATTCGCATTTTGAATATGACACAGTAGGCAACCTGACTTCCACCACAAACCCGCGCGGCTACAGCACGGTGTATTCGTATAATGAAAACTATTGGCTGACAAACGTAGAAGACGCGCTTCTGCAAAATACGGGCTATACCTACGATAACGAAGGAAACGTCCTGACAATAACCGACAGGAACGGCAAAATCACTGCGTTTTCGTATGACCCGTTAAACAGGATGACGGCAAAGACAAACGCACTCAACATAGCGGTAAGCTTTAGTTACGATGCCGCGGGCAACCGTACGGGCGTTATAGATGAAAATAACCACCAGACCACTTTCACATATAATGAAATTAACAGGCTGATAGAAGAGACCGATGCAAAGGGATACAAGACGAATTTTGGTTATGACCCTGCGGGAAATCTCATAACCCAGACAGACCCGATGGGCAACGGCACGTCATACGGCTATGACTTTTTGAATAGAAGAATTTCAATAACCAACGCGCTCAGTTATACCACAAGCCTGAGTTATGACAACGCGGGAAATCTTACAGCCGCGACAGACCCAAAGATGAGAACAACCGCGTTTGCATACAACGAAATAAACCAGCTTACGGCGGTAACGGACCCGATGGGATATGTCAAGGCGTACAGCTATGACTTGGCAGGCAACAGGACGGCATTTACGGACGAGAGCAATCGCACGACCGGTTACGGCTACGACGCCATAAACCGCCTGACGCGGATAACAAACGCACGTAGCAAGAGCCGGACGTTTGGTTATGACCAGAACAGCAATCTTATAACAGAGACCGACGAACTCAATAAAAACCTGACTTATACGTATGATGGATTGGACAGAAGGACGTCGGTAACGGACGCTTTGAACAATAGCACGGTATATTCGTTTGACGCCGAGGGTAATACCACGGCAATAATGGATGCCAATAATCACACTACATGGCTGACGTATAATGACATATACAGGCTAACGATGGAGACCAGCCCCACAGGCGCGCAGACGAGGTACGGATACGACAACACCGGCAATCTAACGGCGCTTACGGACCCGAACAACAACACAACGGGCTTTTTGTACGACGAGATAAACAGGCTCATAAGAAAGACGGACCCTTTGAATCACGAAACGAATTTCACGTACGACTATGTGGGAAATCTGATAATACTTACAGACGCGAATCTGAACGCGGAGAATTATTACTATGACGAATTGTATAGAAGAATAGAGACGGTAAATTCGATGGGAGAAAGAATTCAATTTGGGTATGACGAGGTCGGGAATATGACGAGCGTAACGGACGCCAACGGCAACATAACGAATTTCGGGTATGACAATTTAAATAGACGCACTTCGGAAACTGATCCCCTTGGGAAAACAACGCAGTACCAGTACAATCCCACAGGCACGCTGTCAGGCAAGGTAACGCCTAAGGGAGACGCGCATACGTTTACGTACGATGACATAAACAGATTAGCGGCATCAAGCCATCCGGGAATCGGAACTTATAATTATTCTTACAATGACGCGAACTACGTGACTAATATAGCCGGCCCTGACACGAACGTAGCGTACAGCTACGACGACGCGTACAGGGTAACCAGAGAAGCGAATAACAATCTGGATTACCAGTTGGATTACGGGTACGACAATGCCGGAAACCTGACGAATGCCGTGTCAAAGAGGATTACAACGCAGGCCGAGGTGACGAATTACGGGTATGGATGGGATGCGGCGGATAGGCTGACAACGGTAACGAACGGCGCGGACATTACGAATTTTGAATACGACCCTGCATCAAGAAGAACGAAAAAGACGCTTGGGAATGGCGCGTATTCAACGTATAGCTATGACAATGCAGACAATCTGTTGGAATTGGGCAACTATAAATCAAATGCGGATTTGATTTCAAGTTTCAGTTATACGGTAGACGCAGTGGGCAACAGAACGAGAATGGTCATAACAGAGCCCTCAAAGACAGATACGATTAACTATAGCTACGATAACTCATACAGACTTACTCGTGAGGCGAGGATATCCACGAATTCCACTATGGAGTACATAGAGGAATTTACCTATGATGCCATGGGTAATCGCACTGAAAGAAGAAATAGTACAGCAGGCAGTCCGTTTGAAACGACAAATTACGCTTATAACAGCGCTAATCAACTGACAACGGAGAATACCGGCTTATCGCAGACGAATTATTCATACGACGATAACGGAAATCTCGTTCAGAAACAGAAAGGAGCAGACGTAACGAGTTATGGATTTGATTCGTTAGATAGGATGACAAGTGCGACGGTAAACGGCGTGGTGAGTTCATATAGTTACGACGTATATGATAAGCGCGTTAGGAAAAACCTGACACAGAGTGGACAAGGAATAACTGAGTACTGGTATCAGAATGCAGATATATTAGCAGAAAGCGATGTCGTAACAAACACGATAACTGTGGCGTATAATACCCCGTTCTTAGACGAAAACGTGACAATGGTAAAAAATAGCCTGACATATTACTATCAACAAGATGGGCTTGGTAGTGCGAGAAATGTATTGGATTCTGCACAAAGCACTTTAAATTATTATGATTACAATGCGTTTGGCGAATCAATTGCCGCTCAAGAGCTAATTGCTAACTCGTTCAAATATACTGGTCGGCAATGGGATGACGAAACAAGTCAATATTACTATAGGTCAAGATGCTATAATCCGGTAAACGGAAGATTTAATCAAAAAGACAAGATTGGATTTTTTGGCGGTTTTAACTTATATGCGTATGTGAATAATAATACTATTCTCTATGTGGATCCGTTTGGATTAGATGAAGTAGAGGAAATGCGAAGTACCAATATCTATAATTTAGTTAAGGATGTTGCCAGGAAGGAATTACTATATAGGAAACAGGAAATTGCAGCAGGAAGAAAGCCTGAATTAAAATATGAGCATCCTGAAAGTTCTAAAGATAGTGATGAAGGAACGTGGCACATGTTAGACAAAGGTATGAAAGGTATTGCTGAAAATCCGCAGGCAAGGAAAAAGGTGGCGGAGAGTATTACATCGTTTGAAGATGAAATTCAGAAGACAGCTAATAAAATTAAAACGAACAACGGTGATTTCAATGTTGACATGAAAGTGTGGGGGAATAAGCCTGGTGAAAATAAAGTTATGAATAGTGATGACTATAAGAAATATTTTGAGGAACGTAGAGAAAAAGGCGGTAAAGTTGTCATTATTTTGGTTGGGCACGATTTGCTGGCAGAGGCAAATATTATGGAGGCAATAAATGCATTAAATAATATTGAAAAACATCAACCGGTGGAGACCGGCGGTTCAAGACCTGAATCGGGAGATGCGCAGGCGGAAAATCCGTTTGAGCTAGAATTCGTGCTTTTTTCTTGTTGGTCAGCTAATCAGGAAACAAGACTTGCAACTGGCAGACCAGATGCAATAGCGTTTATCAGAAGATGGGCTGTTGATATAAATGAACCTCCCAGCAATGTCAAAGAAGCCGTTCAGGAAAAAATTAAATCCGGGCAAGTAAAATTCACTAAGCTTGCAAAAACGGATAAACAAAAAGAAGAAGATAATCTTAAAGTAGCTTTGACTTCAAAAGATAAGGCTAAAATAGATGCGGCTAAAGCGGAATTGCAAGAGCGTAAGAGACAAATGAAAAATATTGAAAAAATTGAGGGAGAGAAAATACCATTTTTCGTTGCTTATGCTTATGCTGCTCTTGAGCTTCAGTTGCGCAGGGAACGAATTGAACGAGATCTAAAAGGGAACAAGAAATCTGATGTGCCAGCGATTCTCATTCAACTATTGCCGGATAAAGCCAGATAATACAGGAACTTTATGATAAAAAAAAGGAATTGGCGATGAAATATTTAATTGTTTTGTTCTTAGCTATTTCAGTACTGCAAGGTTTTATAGCATGTACTAAGCATGTAAATTTATTTGCGGAAACAGAGCAAACCGGTAAATCTCTATATCCAATTAAAAAAAATGATAAATGGGGTTATATAAACAAAGACGGAAATATCATTATCAAACCGAAATATTGTAAAGTTTATGAATCTTCTGAAGGCATGGCGATTATTCGGCCGGATGCTAACAACGAAACCGCATTCTTGATTATTGATGCTACGGGAAAGGTTGTGTTAGAATATAAAGGACTGCCTGAAGGCATGACAAAACCGCAAACAACTATTGATAACTCGGCGGATACTATAACTGTAGACAGGGATGAAAAAATTCTTTTTTCTTATAATGGAGTAGAAGTTCACAGGTTCTGTGAAGGATTTGCATTAGTTTTAATAGAAAATAAATATAACTTTATTGATAAAAAAGGCAAGTTTATTTCGGATATTGGATTTGAGTATGCCCGTGATTTTTCAGAAGGTATGGCTTGCGTAGGAATTGATATTGATAAAACAAATGATACAACCGAAGATATATTGTATGGTTATATAGATATTAATGGGAAAATGGCAATAAAACCCAAATTTAGTGGCAGAGGAGATGATTTCAAGGAAGGTTTAGCATCTGTTTTGTCCGACGATTGTAAATGGGGATATATTGATAAGACAGGCAATGTAGTAATTGACTTCAAATTTGATTTTACAGATGATTTTTCTGATGGTTTTGCGCAAATTGGTTTTTTTACTGATGAAACAGATGATGAAACGAATAAGATATATTACGGGTTTATAGATAAAACCGGAAAAATAGTTATAAGCCCTCAATTTGAGCTTATTTCAAATTTTTCAAGCAATGTTGCTTCGTACCATGAAAAAGATGGATCTATAGTATACATTAATCGCGAAGGAGAAGTTATAGACAGTTATAAAGTCGGATGTGATTTTAGTGACGGTTTAGCGTCCGTAGCCACAGATATAAATGAAGATTCATATCCGTACAGATGGGGGTATATAGATAATACAGGGAAACTAATAATTGATTTTAAGTTCCCGGAAGCTTACGATTTTCACGAAGGATTTGCTATTGTTGATTTAATAGATAAACTTGGTTATATCAATAAAATAGGCGATTTAATATTTACGCATGAGAAACCTGTTGAATTATCCGATTTTTTGCATGGGTTGGCAAAAGTGACGATACCCAGCAAAGCAGGTTCCAAGATGGGATATATTAACGCTACTGGCAAATATGTATGGGAACCAACAAAATGATTTTTTATGATAACGCATATAGGCTGACCGGAGAAGCCCGCGTGTCCACGAATCCTTTATTGGAATACACCGAAGAATTTAGTTATGACGCTATGGGGAACCGGACGCAGAGACGAAAGAGCGTACAAGGCGGTCCGTCTGTAAATACGGATTACGCGTACAATGCAGCAAACCAGCTAATAAGCGAGTTTGCAGGGGGTACGCAGACTGATTATAGTTACGATGACAACGGGAACTTAGTGCAAAAACAGACCGGATCGGACGTAACGAATTATGGATTTGATTCATTAGACAGGATGACATCGGCGGTGGTCAATGGAGTAACGAGCTTGTATAGCTATGACGTATCCGGTAAAAGGATAAGGAAAAATCTCGTGCAGAGCGGGCAAGGTGTAACGGAATATTGGCATCAGGGCGACAATGTCATCGCTAAGTTTAATCCTCTCGCGCAGACAATAACAGCGACATATAATACACCGTTCCTGGATGAAAATGTATCCATGAACAGGAACGGGCAGACGTATTATTACATGCAGGATGGCCTTGGCTCCGTTCGCCAGCTTCTAAACTCCTCAACCCAGGAACCCGTGAACTCGTATGATTATAACGCATGGGGTGAAAGCGTAAATGAACAGGAACTCGTCCCGAATACGTTCAAGTATACGGGCAGAGAATGGGATAATGAAACCGGTCAATATAATTACCGGTCAAGATACTACAATCCGGCAAATGGAAGATTTAATCAGAAAGATACAATAGGATTTGACGGAGGTTTTAATTTATATGCGTATGTTAATAACAATCCTATGAAATTTACAGATCCTTTGGGCCTTGATAAAGAGCGAACACAGACTGACGTGTCAGAACATCTGGCTAAGCAACTGCTTGATACGGAAAAAAAATTAAGAGACCTGAATGAAGAGCTTTCTATTGCAGTTTCTCAAAATCCTCCTAACAAGGAAAACATAGCACACTTTAATAGCTTGATAGCATATTATCTGAAGCTGAGGATCTTGGAACAAACTGATATAGATAAATCGGAATTCATTAATGTAATGGGTGAGCTGAGTTGTTATCCTGTCAACTCTAATGAAACGGCAGTAGGGTCGAAACGGCAGTAGGGTCAGCCCCTGAAAATTAAGTTTTGGAAAGTCGTTAAGGGGCAGGCGCTCCCTTCTGCGCCATTGGCTTTGGAGCGCACGACAAGACGTGTACTTTGAATCTTGTACTTTGAAGTTTGACGGCTGGACGGCAATGGGGTTAGACCTTCCCTCCTTCGCTAAAGTCGATATTTGCGCGTTTTATGGCTGTTCTGGGATATTATTTCACACGTTCTTAGTGAAGGTGGATTGAGAAAACAACATGAACATCAAAATGCCAAATGGGTACCGTAGAGACGCCCCGCCGGGGCGTCTCTACAAAATGCCGCGTGGGAACTTGAAAACCCATCTTCACTGAGGCCTTACGTCATACCATATTTTTTACTTGCATATCACTCCTTAAATTGTATAATTACATCTATAGAAGACTATAGATCCTTTTGCGAAGGGCCTATAGCCTAAAGTAACGTAGTCGTAACCGATAACGTTAACCACAGAGAACACACTTCGCTTTGCTCAGTGTAAACGGCGCTCACAGAGAGAAACGATGATTTTTTAGTTACAAACTCGTTAGGAGTCGTCTGCGGCTTAGTTAGTCGTATAGTTAATATTAAGAAATCGTCATTCTCCGTGTCCTCTGTGCGCTTTTATCCCGAGTCCCGACTTAAGTCGGGACGAAGGGCTGTGGCAAAAAAACGTTCATTTTATTTTTTATCTGCTATGATTAACGATCAGCTTGATATTGGTGACAGGGGCGAGGCTATTGCCGAGAAGTTCCTTCTTGACAACGGCTATGCCGTTATAGCCCGGAATTACACGACTAAGGGCGGTGAGGTTGATTTCATCGCCGTAGAAAACGACGAAATATGCTTCGTAGAAGTTAAGACCCGCACCGGCATTGAAATGGGCCGCCCCGAAGAAGCGGTGACTTTTTCCAAGAAAAGAAGGATCGCCAGGGCCGCCAAGAGCTTTATCTTTGAAAAAGATCTCTATGCGAAATCGTGCAGGTTTGACGTGATAGCAATACTCCTGCCGGATAACTCCGAACCCGCGATAGAACACTTTAAAAACGCATTCCGGCTGGATGAAATACGGATGAAATTGTACTGAAAGGTTATTCATTTAGGTGCGTGGAGTAAACATGAAAGTGTTTCATACAGCTGTAAAATTTCTGTTTATAACGGCATTACTTGCCGTATTTGGGGAATACGGCGTTATTCCTGCCGAAGATAAAAAACAGGAATCCAAGCAGGAAGATAAATACGTTACCCTGACCCGGGACATCATCCTGAAAGAACTGGATAAAAAGGACGTCGGCGCGGACAGGATCCTGAGCCTTAAGGACATAGAAGACGAGGCCGTTATTGAAAATCTTAAGATATTCATAAAGCCCTGGCAGGACGAGGGAAGACAGCTCGCCGTCGTAAGCACGTTGAAAGAAATCGGCACCGATAAGGCCATTCAGGTGCTTGAACAGATAACCCGCACCAATACCAAATCCGTTCGGCTTGCCGCCGTGAAGGCCCTTGCCGACATTGCGCCGCCGCAAACGGCTGAATCATTCAAGAAACTTCTCCGTGACCCGGATATGGACGTGCGCTATCAGGCCGCAGTAATGATGGCTTCTCTAAATGATGAAACAGCAAAGTCCGTTTTAAAAGAATACCTTGAAAGGCAGACACGCCTGCATAATATACCGTGGCTGTTGGTGGAACTCGGCGATACAAGTATTATTCAATACCTGAAAGATACTCTGGACAGGTTTTCCGAACAGCAGGATAATTCGCGGAGTTTTGATGCCGCAGTAGCGCTTTCAATGTTCGGGGATAACTACGGCCTGGCGTTTATGAAGCGCGAACTTGAAAATGAAAATAAGTTCCGCCGGCTCGCGGTCCTGCGGGCATATGCGAAATTCGCGATGAATCCCGATACGAAGCCGCTTATGGCTGCGCTTGTGAAGGAGAAGGACCCCGAAGTACTTAACGCAATTTTCGGCACGCTTGCGGCTATCGGCGACCCGGCTACCATTGACCCCATAAAAGCATTCGCGCAAAAATACCCGCATTCGCATTCTTCCGCCTGCAAGGACTGTTCAATTGCCGCGCTTTGCAGGGTTTGCAATAAATCCGTTTCCACAATTCCTGTCCTTGAAGAACTTGCGGGGAATGAAAATAAGTTTATCCGCATGGACGCTTTGAAGGCGCTTTCCACCGTGGGGAGCGAACAGGCATATCTTATAATGGAAAAGGCAATCGGCGATTCCGATCCCGACGTCAGGCATCTGGCCGTTCAGCTCGTTTTTGCCGACGGTAACAGAAAATACGCGAGGATGCTCAAGCATCTTCTTAACGATTCCGATAAAATGGTGCGTTATTACGCCGCTTCAGCTTTCGCCAGGATGAACGAGCCTTCGGGCGTTTCAGTGCTGGAAAAATTACTGGAAGACGACGAATTGAGATACGGCGCGGCCGTTGACATGCTGAGGTTTCTTGCCAATCCGAGCCCTGCGGACGCGGTCAATGTCCAAAAGGCCGGGCTTGAGAATTATAACAGCGGTTGCAACAGGTACGCGGTGACTTTTTTCAAGAGGGCCATAAGGTACAAACCGGATTATGCCGAGGCGTATTATTCGCTCGGCCTGTCATCATATAAGGCAAACCGCCTTGGCGAATCCATTGCGTATTTTAATACCGCTCTGCGCTTGAAACCTGATTACCTGCTCGCCCACAGGAGCCTCGCGAATATCTACTGGAAATTGCAGATGTGGTACCTCGTGCTTTCGGAATACGAAAAGATAACCCAGTCCTCGCCGGATGACTGGCAGAGCAGGTTTTATTACGGGCAGGTGTTGAATGAGATCGGCAAATACGGCCAGGCCATTGAACAATTGGAAAAAGCCGGACAACTCAATCCGGATTACATAGAACTTTCTCTTGAATCGGGCAGGGCGTACGCCGGCAAAGGCGATAATGACAAGGCTATTGCCGAATTGAAAAAATTCCTTGAAGCCGCTAAAAAGACGCCTGGCCTGGAAGCAAAAACGGATTACGCCAGGAAACTTATTGACGAAATACAACGACGTTGAGTCAAAGAGTCCGGAGTCAACGGATGAGGAGAAAGAAGGAAAAGCGAAGAAGGAAGGACATCGTCCGTTTCCCGTGATCCGTTTTCCGTGGTCCGTTTCGTGTTCCGGGTCTCGGACCTCGGCACCCGGATCCCGAACGACGTCTCTCATTCTTCATTTTTCCTTTTTCATTTTCGTTCGTTAGACGGGAAACGGGTCACGGGAAACGGATTGACGCATGAGCAAAAAAACAATAATAGCCATTATAAGAATCGCCATCAGCGCGGCGATTATTACGTATATTTTCACCGCGGTCATAAAACCGGCGGAGATGTGGAATCAGGTAAAACAGGCTGACATGGGTCTTGCGTGGAAGGTTTTTCTGCTGGCCTTTATTCCGATGTTCCTGTGTTCCATACGCTGGCTGTTCCTCATCAGGGCGCTTGACCTGCACGTTTCGCTATGGGAGGTGTTCAGGCTTAATTATATAGGGGTATTTTTCAATAATTTCATGATAGGCGCGACCGGCGGCGATATAATAAAGGCCGTCGTAGTGGCGAAAATTACGGAAAAAAAAGTGCCGGCAATAGTCAGCATTTTCGTTGACCGCGTTATGGGGCTTGTGGCGCTGGCTTTAATAGGCGCCTTCGCGGTTCTTTATTATTACGACAGCCCTGAATTGTTTTATCCGAGGATGATTATACTCGGCATACTCGCGGGCGGCTTGGTGTTCGTGTTTGTTTACTTCAGCCGCGCCATAAGGGAATCGGGCATAATGAAGTTTGTTCTTTCCAAACTGCCTTTGCAGGGGGTGTTCAGGGAGATTGACGAGACTCTTGTATTATACAAACAGCGCAAGATATACGTCCTGATGTCGCTCGTGGTAAGCATAATAGTCCATTGCGGCTGGATACTGGTCATCATAGGGTTTGGAAAATGCTTTGGCGAAAACAGGATGACCGTATTGCATTATTTCGCCTACGTGCCCATAGCGCTGATGGCCAATGCGCTTCCGATTTCCCTGGGCGGCATAGGCGTGGGCGAATACGCCTACATAACGCTGTTCGCCATGGCCGGCGTGCCGGAATCAATATCCGGCGCGATGGGCATAGCGGCGAGGATTTCGGCTATCTTGTGGACCCTGCCGGGCGGCATATTCTTCGCCCTCGGCACGGAGAAGATCAAGATCCGTGAAAAATCCGGCATGGAAATGAATGAAGCCGTTAACGAAGAATGAAGAATGAAAAATGAAGAAGGAAGGACGGATGAAGTAGCGGCCCTAAAGTAAACTTAAATGCGTTTTTTACCTTTTAGTATGGTTTTGTATTTTCTTGCTTTTTATGTTTACCGTTGTATGCTATACATCATATGATGTAATTTTTATAACATGGAAACCGATATATGTTTTTTTTATTCAATACGAAATTAAGAAAAAACCTGCTTGCATATTCTTTTACGCATTCAGATGGGGAATACTATGTCAGGGAATTAGCGGCAATTATAAATGAAGACGCCGGCAATCTTTCACGTGAATTAAGAAATCTGGAAAAAGAGGGACTGTATAAATCGTATTCCAGGGGCAGGCTTAAAATCTATTCGCTTAATAAGAAGTTTCCGCTTTTTCAGGAATTAAAGAAGATTGTCTTTAAGACTCAAGGAGTGGAAGGAAGCCTGAAGGATTTGGTCGCTGGTTATGCGGGCATTTCAACCGCCTTTATACATGGTTCTTATGCAAGAGGCAAAGAAAAAGAAAAATCAGATATTGATATTGTTTTAGCAGGTTCTTTTCCGCAGGAAAAATTTTTTGCCGAGGTGTGCGAATTGGAAGCCAGATTGGGCAGGGAAATCAACATTACTCCGTATCTGGATAGGGAGTTTACATGTGAAAAAAAGAAGCCTGGCAGTTTTCTCAACATGATTATTAAAGATAAAATTATCATATTAAAAGGCAGTCCGAATGAATAAGAAAATTATTGAACGTCTTGAGAAAGAAGGGAAAATCAGGAAGCAAAAAGCGGGGTTTATACAGATAGAAGCGCTGTTGATCCAGGCTATCGGCGATTTGAAAGAAGCAAAGAAAATTTCAAATATTGCGGAAAGAGCGACATTTTTAATGGCATATATGGCGATGTTGAAGGCAGGAAGAGCGTTATTGCTTTTTAATGGTTATGTTCCCGATGATGGCGCACAGCATAGAACGGTTATCGAGATGACAAGCGTTTTTCTTGGGAATAATTACAGCCAGTTAACGTACAGATTCGAAATTATGCGACGTAAAAGGAATGATCTTACGTATGAAGCAGGCATACCGCTGTCAATATCAGAATCGCAAAAGTCATTTATGGATTCCATATCTTTAGTGAAGGAAATACTGGAAAAAGTCAGGTCTCAAAATCCTCAAATGACTATTAAATTTGATTTGGGCAGTTAAAACTTGACTCATATTGGAGTTGGATGTAATATAGAATAAGCGCGATATTAAAATAAACGTTTTTTAGCCGCGAGGACGCCCTTCGCTAAACGCTCAGGGTAAACTTGACACGAAGAACGACAGTTTTTATAGTAATGTCGTCCGTTATCCTGGACATCCTGTGTATCCATGTGAACAGCCGTCCGTAGACGCCGTTATTTACATTGACTGCGCAGATGGACGAAACTTTAAGCATGAAACCCTAAATTCTAAACAAATTACAAATACAATATTCAAACCCTCCAAACACGCCGGACGTCGGGTTTTGGTCATTTGAGTTTAAAGTTTAGATATTGTTTAGAGTTTCGGACTCGTCCTACGAAGCCTTGGCGAAGTAGGATTTAGGGATTAGAGTTTTAGCGTTCGTCAGGATGTTAGGCGTTTGCCGGTAAATCTTCGCGGCCTCGTGTCTTCGTGGCAAATAATCGCAGTAGTTTTGGTTGCAGCAGTTTTGCTTTATTGTTCAGTTTTTGTTAGTAGCTATATGGAGATTTTTTGATGAAAACCGACGAAGTTCGTGACAGTTACCTGGAATTTTTTAAATCTAAGGGCCATACTATTTATCCGAGCGATTCGCTCGTGCCGGAGAATGACGCGTCTCTGCTTTTTACCGGCGCCGGCATGAACCAGTTCAAAGACATGTTTATGGGCAAAGGCAGGCTTCCTTTTACCCGTGCCACAACCTCGCAGAAATGCCTGCGCACGGGCGATATAGAAAAGGTCGGAAAAACCGCCTCGCACCACACCTTTTTTGAAATGCTCGGCAATTTTTCATTTGGAGACTATTTTAAAGAAGAAGCCATTACATGGGCTTGGGAATACCTGGTAAAAGTCCTTAATATGCCGGAAGAATTGCTTACCGTAACCGTATATGAGGAGGATGACGAGGCCTTTAATATTTGGCGCAGGAAAATCGGCCTGCCGGAAAACAGGATATTCAAATTTGGCGCGGACAGTAATTTCTGGCCTGCGAACGCGCCTATGGAAGGCCCGAACGGCGTCTGCGGCCCGTGTTCGGAAATATACTACGACCGTGGCCAGGTCTATTCCTGCGGCTCGCCGGACTGCAAAACCGGATGTTCCTGCAACAGGTACGTTGAAATATGGAATCTTGTATTCACGCAGTTTGAACGCCGTGACGGCGGCGAACTCGTGCCTTTGCCAAAAAAAAATATTGATACCGGCATGGGGCTTGAAAGGATAGCATCCGTTCTGCAGAAGGCGCCTACAAATTTCGGCATAGATATCTTCGTGCCGATTATCAAAACGGAAGAGGAATTGCTCGGGGTGAAGTACAATCCGGATACGGAAAACGGTTCGCGTATGAGGCGCATCGCCGATCACGTGAAGGCAGTGTCGTTTCTCATTTCCGACGGCATACTCCCTTCCAACGAGAGCCGCGGTTACGTGGAGCGCCGTCTCTTGAGGCGCGCGTTGAGGGATGGTCTGAAAATCGGCATAAAAGAGGCTTTTCTTTATAAGCTCGTGCCCGTGATTGCCGATGTCATGCAGAAACAATACCCGGAAATCAAGGAACGCCGCGAAAATATCGCGCTTATCATAAAAAATGAGGAAGAACGCTTTTTGGGCGTGGTTGACCAGGGTATGGCGATACTTGACGAATCAATGAAAAACCTGCGTTCCAAAGGCGAAAAACAGCTTTCCGGCGAAGACGCGTTCAAACTTTACGATACATTTGGATTCCCGCTGGATATAACCGAGGCAATACTCGCGGAAAACGGATTCAGGGTGGATGTCCGCGGTTTTGAAGAGGCGATGGATAAACAGCGCCATCTCGCAAGGTCTTCGTCAAGCATTTCAAAGGAAATTTTTGACATGGGCCCGCTCGGCGAGATAAAAACGACCTGCCCGCAAACCGTTTTTTCCGGATATGAATTGGCGCATCACGAGGTCGTAAAAGTGCTCGGCATCCTGAAAAATGAAAAGTCCGTCAAGGAAGCGCATCTGGGCGATGAGGTGCAGATTATCGTTGACCATACTCCGTTTTACGGCGAATCAGGCGGCCAGGCCGGCGATACGGGTACTATGAAAAATAAAAACGCGGAATTGCATATAACCGACGCGAAAAAAATAGAAGGGTACATAGTGCATTATGCAAAGGTGCAGAAGGGCGCGATAACAACAGGCGAAGATGTGGAAGCTACGGTTGATGTCCAGCATCGGCTTGATATAGCGCGCAACCACACCGCGACCCATCTCCTGCAGAACGCACTGCGCGCCATTCTCGGCAGTCATATAGAACAAGCGGGTTCGCTTGTCGCGCCGAACCGCCTCAGGTTTGATTTTACGCATTACCACGCGGTCATGCCGGAAGAGCTCCGCCGCGTTGAAGAATACGTGAACGAAAAAATAATGGAAAATTCCATAGTTAAAACCGAAGAGACATCGTTGGAAAACGCTAAACAGGAAGGCGCACTGGCATTCTTCGGCGAAAAATATTCCGAACAGGTGCGGCTTGTCAAGGTGGGCGATTACAGCAAGGAACTCTGCGGCGGCACTCATTTGAAAAAAACCGGCCAGATAGGTCTGTTCAGGATAGTCAGCGAAAGTTCCGTTGCGTCGGGCACGCGCCGCATAGAGGCCGTGACGGGCAGGTCCGCCTTGCGGCAGGCGCTTGACGAACGTGATACCCTGAAACAGCTTGCGTTACTGCTGGGCGCGCAGGAAGATAAATTGCCCGGGCGCATTGCCGCATTGCAGGACGAAATCAAATCGCTCAAGGGCGAATTAAATAAAGCCAAAAAGGGTACTGCCGCGAATTTTGCGGATGAGTTCGTGAAGGACGCGGTGGAAATTAAGGGCGAAAAATTCGCCGCGGGCAGGATAGACGGCGCTTCCATGGACGACCTTCGCCAATATACCGATATGCTCATAAAAGGCAGGAAACTCGCCGGGTTTCTGGGCGTTGCCGTTGCAGAAGGCAAGGTTAATGTAATATTGTGTTTCAGGAAAGACCTTGCGGAAAAGGGCGGCCTGAACGCAAAGGATATCCTTGGCGAATTGGCGAAGATTATCGGAGGTTCCGGCGGCGGCAGGCCCGATACGGCTATGGCGGGCGGTAAAAATATAGCGAAAATAGACGAAATGATTGACGCGTTCAGAAAGAAAATAAGCGAAACGTTTTAATTTCTTTGACGGGTTTTTGGCCGCGAGGACACGAAGGCACGAAGGACGGTTTTTGTGGAAAACGTACTTTGCGCTTTCGTGGCAATAGTTTAAAAATTTTCTATATTAGCAGGTGTTAAAATATGGTAAAACAATTCATAATAATGCTTAGCTTTGTTTTAGCAAGCATATTGGCGATTCCGCTGATAGCGCAGGAATCCGCTGAAACCCCTGATGAAAATAAACAGGGGAAAGAGGAATGGATACAGGCTGGCGGATTGTATTTGAAGGAATTTGAT
Source organism: Planctomycetota bacterium (assembly GCA_016220095.1). Taxonomy (GTDB): domain Bacteria; phylum Planctomycetota; class MHYJ01; order JACQXL01; family JACRIJ01; genus JACRIJ01. Next base: position 16,739 of record JACRIJ010000085.1, read on the forward strand.
TGTAAGATAGAAGAATCCAAAGCAAAATGGGAATGGTCTTTTATGGGTGAGCAAGACGGCAGAAAGTCCTTCATGTGCCAAAACAAGGAAACAGGCAAGTGCATTACTTTTACAGTTGTAACTGCGCCTAAAGATATTGTGAATGGTCAGGAGCAATTTGTAAAAGGATTCGTAAGCGGCTCAAGAAAAAACTATGAGAAATCGGATGTAAAAGTTGAATCAGCGACTTATGTTCCGTCTGAAATGCCGATAAAAAATTGTTCCTGGAAAATAGTCACGATATTAGCATTTCAAGACGGCAGTAGGGCGAAAACAATAAATTATTTTATTTTTCAGAAAGACGTATTTCTTTTTTCATTGTCATGCGGGGCGGACGAAACGGAAGACCCGTTTCTGTTGCAGGTCGCGAATGCGTTGAAATTCGGCGAAAAACAAAAGGTTAAATCGACTCCCACCGCTTCTGCGAATACTAAGGAATATGAAAATCGGAGTCGTGCCGTTTCTATGGTATTTGTATATTTCATTGTGGGGTTGTTTTTTGCGGGTATCGGGAAACTGGTCAATTGGCTGGCAAAACGGCATGTTATCAATACATCCTTTGCCGCTTTTATAGGAATGGTCATTCTGCTTATTATTATGGTAGCTATAGTTATAAACGTGATTATTTCTTCCGATAAACCGGTCGGTGACTCTTTTAATCAGGGAGAACTCTTCGGAGAGCAGTTTGGAGTTTTTCTCATACCTGCGATGATTGCATTGTATTTCGCAAACCGTGAGAAAAAGGATAATAACAAAAATAACGTAACTCGTCAGTAAATGGTGGTTTTCAAGTCCCCCGCGGCATTTTTGTAGAGTTACCATCCCGACACTTCGGTCGGGACAGGTATCTGGTGGTTCTACAACGTACTGTAATCATTGGTGAATTGGATATATATATTATTTTTTAGGAATACTTTTATGGACGTTAATAAGGCCATTCAAACCCGCCGTGCGTACAGGTCCCTGGAGCCTGTGCAGATTACCGAAGAACTTATAAAAGACCTTGCCGAGGCCGCGCAACTTTCGGCTTCGTGCTTCAATAACCAGCCCTGGCGCTTTGTGTTCGTGCATGACCCTGAGGCGCTGAAACAGCTGTTTGCCGCCATGTCCAAGGGCAATGAATGGACTTATACCGCGTCAATGGTCATAGCGGTGTTCACAAAAAAGGAATCGGATTGCATGATTAAGGGCAGGGAATACGCCTTGTTTGACACCGGCATGGCGACGGCGAATATGATTTTAAGGGCAACGGAACTCGGGCTCGTGGCGCATCCCATAGCGGGTTTTAACGAGGCAAAGGTAAAGGAAATACTCGGCATTCCCGAAGATATGACCGTAATCACCCTTGTCAACATCGGAAAACATTCCGATACCCTTAGTCCGGTCCTTAATGAAAAACAAGTGGAAGCGGAAAAAGCACGGCCGGAACGCCTGCCTGTTGCGAAGTTTGCGTTTATAAATAAATACGAGAAAAAGGATTAGAGGATTAAAAGATTAGAAGATTGGAAGATTGGGGAGAAAAAATAACACCTATATCAAAATCCCCAATGATTGCTGTAGGGACAGAATATTCAGGCTGTGTCACAATACACCTTACATGGGACGTAAAACCCATAAAAAATGGAATGAAAAGCAGTAAATGCTATACTACTGTATAGTAAAATTAAGGAGAAACTATATGGCATACCGATATGGTAA
>JACRIJ010000083.1 GCA_016220095.1 Planctomycetota bacterium
AATATAACGCCATGAATGGCGTAAGTATCAGGCTTTTGACATACAAACCCAGCCATAAATGGCTGGGCTATTATACGCTATATGTTTTTTCTATTATAACTACTATGTTAAAATGCCACCTTGACTGAGGCAGTACATAAAGCTGGACAGCCGCGACCGAAGGAGTCCCGCCGCAGTCCCACCCGAAGTGGCGGGGTAAGGGACAATCAAAAAGCTGTTCACTTTATAGAAGTTTAGGACTTAGACTATACTCCTGAAATACTCCAGATATGCCGCCTGTCCCAACGAAATACAACCGTCATTCGGCGGCGCCTGGCGATGGATATAATACTTTATCCCCTTGCGCCTGAACAACGTCAGTGTCTTATTCAGCAAAAGCATATTCTGAAAAACACCGCCTGAAAGAGCCGCGCAGTCAACACCGTAAGCTGTCATCGCCTTTTCCGCTGTTTCTGCTATAATCCGCGCAACGGTATTATGAAACCTGCCGCTGATTTTTTCGGGACTCGTCCCGCGGCGCAAATCATGAAACACCGCCTTTATGGTTTCATCAACGCTTATATTATAATACGGCTGTCCCGCATTTACCGAATCTTCGGAAACCACAAACGGATATGCCGTCATGATGTCTTCATCCGCGAGCATTTCCATTTCTATTGCCGCCTGGGCCTCGTAATTTACGGCCTGTCTTACGCCTGTCAAGGCCGCAACCGCGTCAAACAACCTGCCTGCGCTTGAAGTCAGGGGCGAATTCAACCGGGATTCCCACGCGAGCCATAGGTTTTTCAAGGTATCTTTACCGATACGCGCCAAAGCCGGCGGAAGATGCCGCGCATAATCCTGCCCGTACGCCTTGAACAAATAAGATAACGCCATCCTGTATGGTTCTTTAATTGCCTTCTCGCCGGTCAGCAGAGGAACGTATTCCAACTGCCCTATCCTTGAAAACCTGCCGCCCTTCACGAGAATAAATTCGCCGCCCCAGATAGCGCCGTCCAAACCGTAACCCGTGCCGTCAAAGGCAATGCCGATTGCATTTTCACCCAGGATATTATTATCCGCCATACACGCGGCTATATGGGCGAAATGGTGCTGAACGGCCATGCGCGGCACTCCTTTGATTTTCACAGCGTATTTTGTGGAAAAATATTCCGGATGCATGTCGTGTGCGATTAATTCAGGTTTGACGTCAAACAGCCGTTTGAAATGGCATATACCCTCTTCAAAAGACCTGAACGTAGCCGGGTTGTCCAGGTCGCCTATATAATGGCTGATATACGCGAAATCGCCTTTTGTCAGGCAAAATGTATTTTTCAATTCCGCGCCGCACGCGAGAATCTGCTTTGAAAACGGCCTGGACATGCGAAGCGGCTGAGGCGCGTAGCCCCTTGAACGCCTGAGCGAATAAATACCGCCATCCGCCACGCGCGCCACGGAATCGTCGCATCTCATGTGAATTTCACGATTGTGCGTCAGGAAATAATCCGCAATTGTCCCAAGCCTTTCAAAGGCATCTTTATCCTTATACGCAATCGGCTCATCGCTTGTATTAGCGCTGGTCATAATAAGCGGCTTTTTATACCGCTCCATTATAAGGCAATGCAGAGGCGTGTAAGGCAGTAATAAGCCGAGGTATTTCTGGCGCGGCGCCACAGACGGCGCAAACCCGGCATCAGGTTTTTTCCTCAAAAGCAAAATAGGCCTTTCCGGCCCTGTCAGTATATCTTTTTCAACGGGGCCTATTTTACAGAATTTTTCAGCGGTTTTCATATCCGGCGCCATTACGGCGAACGGCTTATCCTCGCGGACTTTCCTTTTACGGAGTTTAGCAACGGCTTTTTCGTTTGCGGCATCGCAGGCAAGATGATAGCCGCCGATGCCCTTAACGGCAAGGATAAAGCCTTTCTTCAGCAACCTGCACGCCTCGCCGATGACGTCCTTTGCAAAAATGCGGCGCAAATTATTCCGGCATAAAACCAGAGCCGGCCCGCATACGGGACAGGCGTTCGGCTGGGCGTGGAATCTGCGGTTTGCGGGGTCATCGTATTCTTTACGGCATTCAGGGCACAACCTGAATTTTGCCATTGTGGTATAAGGCCTGTCGTAGGGGACGTTTTTAATGATAGTAAATCTCGGGCCGCAGTTAGTGCAATTAATAAAAGGATACCCATACCGCCGGTTTTTAGATGCAAGCAACTCTTTTTCGCAATCCGGGCAAAGAGCGATATCGGGTGAAATAGGAACTGTTTTAGCCTCGCCTGCATCGCTGAGACGTATTGAGAATGCCGTATATTTTCTAAGCGTCAGGCCTTCGGATTGAAATGAAAATATCTTGGCCCTGGGCGGGTATTTGTTTTTAAGGATGTTTTCAAATTCGGAGAGCGCCCCTGACGCGCCTTCCGCTTCAACTGTAACGCCGCCGGAGTCATTCAACACGAACCCGTTGAGTCCAAGTCTTTTAGCCGTATTATAAACAAACGGCCTGAAGCCGACCCCCTGCACGATGCCGGTAATTTTGTAACGCCTGCATTGAGAACGAAATTCGTTCATATCGTGAACGATTTTAACATAACTGAAGAATTGGTCAAGGATTATCCGTTGAACCTGTTTTCCGTGGCCCGCCATGTGCCAGTACCGGTACATGGCCCGTTTAAACGAAAACCGGGCTCCGGGACCCGGGAGGCGAGAGCCGGCGTCCGAGACCCGGGACCCGACGCCCGGCACCCGGAACTCGGAACCCGAACGACGTCATTCTTTCTTCATCCTTATAACGAAGAAGGCAGAAGGAAAAATGTTCACTGAATATTGCTAATCGGCCTATTCAACCGTATTAACTCCATACCCCTTAAACCACTAACTCCGTAACCCCCTTAACTCCTAAACCCCTAAACCCCTTAACTCTCTAACCCACTCTAACCCGTAATATTTCTTGACACATCTCCTGATATATGCTGTAATATGGGTGCTGAAATTGTTATTAGGGAAGAGTTATGTCATCTGTTACCGACTTAACCAATGCCGGCACGCTGAAAAATCTCCGCCTGACCGGCAAAGCAGGTTTCCCGTCATTGTCCAAGCTGGGCAAAAAAATAAATACTACGGGCCCGGCCCCCTTTATGCCCAAAACAGGCCTGCTTGTCTCGGCCAATTTCAACGGCCATCTTGGTTCCATGGCGCAAGCGGTGGAAAATACCGAGTACGCGAATTCGCTCTTCCTGCTCGCGAAATCCGGCGTACAATCCATACTTGAACATATCAATAATATTTATTCCGTAGTCAAAGACTCTCTCCCGCTTGACGGCTCATCCGCGGAATCCGACATACTTAATTCCAATCAGGCGTCCATTGATGAATCCATAAGCTCCATCAACACTATCGCTGAAAACACGACATTAAACAACATGTCAGTGCTTAATGGAGCGCTTGCGTTCAGTATTTCAGACATCAGCGCCGGGATAGACAACGTACGCCTGTTCGGAATCACATTGAAAGACGGATACCCCATGGACGTGAACGTAATAGTCACTGCGGCCCCTCAGAAGGCGAAGACAGGCTCTTATATTGCCGGTGTCCAACAGCAGGAATCCGAAATCAGGCTCACAGGAGAATTTGGCACGCAGACCCTGAATATACCGGCTTATTCCACACGAGAGCAAGTGGAAACAATAGTAAATAATGCAAAAAAACTTACCGGCGTGGAGGCTGAAGACGGCCGCCTGCAAAGCGTTTTTTACGGAAGCAACGCCTTTGTGAAAATAGAAGAACTCAGCGGCAATTTTGAAGGGATTTCACCGGGCACGTACTACGGCGCTGACATTGAAGGCGCCATACAATCCCAGCCGGCGAACGGCGTCAGGAACACCCTTTCGGTCAAATCGGAAGATATAAATGCTTTTATTGCTATGAATCCCGAATCAGGCGCTGGAACGTACGGTTTTAACGTATCAGGCGGCCTGCGGTTCCAGACAGGCACGAAAAATATGCCTGCGAACCGACTGCTTACGGGAATAAACCCGCTCAATGCGAACGAACTCGGAGACAAAGGCGGGACCGGAACGCTGTCCACACTGCTTTCCGGCTCAACAAACGACATATTCAATAATCCGGTCACGGCGCTTGAAATAGCGGAAAAAGCCAAGGCCGGAATTGAAGCCTTATACGAACAGATGCAGTCCCTGGAATACGCATTGGCAGAAAACAATTTCAGCCAGATACAGGATTCATTCAGTGAACTTATAGAGGCAGGCGGGGCAATAAAGGACGGCAACATAGCGAACAACATCACCAAAGCGCTCAGGCAGGGGATGATGAAAAATTCCATTGCCCTGACGTACAAGGACACCGCACTATCATACCGGAGCGTATTAAAATTGCTGACGTAAAAGCAACGTAACGACGTAATCAGCCACAGCCAAAACGACTACGCGATTATTTGCCACGAAGGCACGAGGTCACGAAAACCGACCTACGGAATAAACCGCAGAGGACGTCAAAAGAGCCAAGTGACGCGACGAAAGTACTATGGTTTGTAAACTTCTGCGCCTGCCTTTGCGCTCCGTCGCTGAAGCTTTGGAGCGTAGGCGACCGAAACGGCTCCATCCTTCGCTATGGCTTCGGAGGACAAGCCGCGCAAGCAGGCAAAATACGCGGAAGCTGGGAGGTAAAATACTAAGGCGCGAAGTTTTACATGTGCTTAACAGCAACGGCGCATCAAATCAATCTTAATATTCTTCTTCCTCAAGTTGCCACAGGAAAATCTTTTTCCCTGCATAATCAATCCGCACGAAATAATGCGAAAGGAAATCAATCCCAAGCAGGCCGTCAAGCGGTTTCCCAACGGGCACGTCTGAAGATACTGTAATAGTAAAAGGTTCTATTACGCAATCACCGGCCTGCAGTCCCGGCATTTCCACTCCGACTGCGCCATTTTGGGTTTCTGCCAATATTTCTTCAGGCATAGCCAGCCTTTTCGCGCACGCGGTTGAAATCGCAGTCTCTTTGCATCCGGTATCAAAAAGAAGATTCATTCCCTCACCTTCTTCACCCACACCGATGAGTGACGCCTTTACACGTATTTCGCCTCCGCCTATTTTGTCATTTAGAATTTCAATGGGAATTTCCAACGGTTTTGTCTCTTTTGGGGCTTTGACAGATTCATTGCCAGGCTTATTGAATGTAACTTTCTTTCCCGCAAAATCAATATCCAGCACAAATGCTGAAAGTACGTTATGGCCGAGATACCCGTCCACTTTTATTTCTTTTTCCTTGCCGGCCTCACCGGGCAATACCACCTTAAATTTATCTTCCGGCACGTCTTTATACGAAATAACGGCGACCCCGGCATCGGTAATTTCCATGTTCCCGAGTTTAATCCTGGTTTTATTGAATTTTTCATTTGTCAGTCCCGCCTTTACAGCCGATTCAGGCCGTAGTATCGTATAATTTGTGCCGGTATCAAGGATGAAAGTAAAATGCTCACCGGCGCCTATACCGACATCATTTAGAATAATCAGTCCGTTGGAAGCATGGGTTTCAAACGGAAGCGTAACCGGGCCTTCGGCCGCGACTGCAGACGCGCCGGCAGTCAAAATGAAAAAAACGGCCATTCCTGAAAATAAACGCTGAAACATATTTTTGTAATACATACAATCCTCCAATTCATTGGTGTCTGATTTCGCAGTTTCTGCGCTGTTTTACTTAATTACTTTTTACTGTTTTTCTTGTTTTTTTTGGAGTATTTCAATACTGCCGGTTCCGCAGTGCCGAACATCTGGGTTGAAAAAGCGTCACCCGATACAATCTGGCTTATGCCGGATTCATTCCAGTCTCTCAGCATCGTTTTATGATGTGCGGGCGAGTTATACCAGCCGTTAAAAACGGCCTGTACGACGTCGCCTACCGCAGTCCTCTGATGAAGGTTTTCGCCGACTTCCTTCTTATAACCTTCCTGGCCGGCCCTGTCCTGAGGCGTCCTGCTTGCAGTTATATCCTGGATATGGTCTATTTTACCGCGTTTGACGCACCATTCCGTATGTTTTTTCGCCGCCTTCGCCAGCGAGTCGTTCGCGCCGAGAATTTTCAATCCAAGCATTTCCCTGTATTCATTGGTTTTTTTAAATATATCCATTTCATCCCGGCTCATAACCGTAACGCAATTCTCATTTGCTTCATGAATTTTCCTGTTGTACTCAATAAGCTCTTTCTCTGTATTATTCAATGAAAAATTCCTGAATTCGTCCCTGCCCGCGCCAAGAAGCAGACTGCCGGCCTCCTCTTCCGGCTTTACCGTCTCCCCGAGGGTTGCCAGATAACCATCCAGGGCTCTGATGTACTCCAACGAACTGGAAACATTAGCCGGCAAATCGGAAGCTTTTACGGCAAAATTGTCCCATATTTCTCTCACAGCGTCCACTTTCTCGTTTACTTTCGGCTGGGCCGCCTTGCCCGAATCGCCTTCAGGATAAACAGAATCGTCAAATATGATTTCCAGCGCGGCCTCACGCCGCTTGTTCAGCTCTTCCTTCATGGATTTCATCTGCAGTCGGCTGGTTTCATCTATTTTAGCCTTGACTTTTTTAATCTCCGACTTTTTTTTGTGATTTATAACGCCAATAATATAATCCGCGGAATCGGCCTTTGCCTTATCCGGGACCGCAGTATCGGCAGAAAGGTTTCCATATTCCTTCAACGCCTCTTCAAACTTTGATTCCTTGCACAGGGATTTAATTTTTCCCTGTAACGCGGCTGTCTTATCCGGCTCGTCCGCACTAAGCATTATGGAAAAGCAGAAAAAAACGAATACCGGCAGTAAAAGCAATATGTTCTTAAACATTAAAACCTCCAAATATCCGGTTATTTATGTTCTTTTTGCGCAGAAGTTACGTACTTGGACTCTAATGCGCAGCCTTATAAACAGCGGACGCTTCCGCGAGAAAATTCAAAAGCAGGTTCTGAAGCGCGAATTCGTCGCCTTTTGATTTTTGCTTGCCGAAATGGCTGAGCACGTGCAGTACGACGCCGCCTCCGCGGCGGCCGTCCGGGCCGGACGCTATTGCCGCTTTTTTCCTGCCGGCGTAATTGAAGGTTACGGCAACACCGGGCGTTCCGGCATCAATTTTTTTCAAATCAGGGCTCATCATAAGAACGGTTACGTCGTTAGTTTTTTTCACAACGATATTCGGGCTGTCCTTGTCTATTTTCCATTCGCCTTCGCCCACTTTCAACTGCGGTTTTTCCGCCACTGAACCGCCTGAATCCCCGCCCGGCTGTACGCCTGCAGGCCTTTCAAAGACCCCTTTGAGATACGGATGCGCGGTTGACCCCCTCTCGGGAAGTATTTTCACATGCTGTTCACCAAGATAATCCTTGTGACCGAGATAATCGGGAAAAGCCCTTTCAAGTATTTCCTCCAGCTCCCAGTCCTCAGTAAACACATAACCGCCGTCAGCAACGTAGGCGCGGATTTTTTCTATGGTTTTATCGCTTAGTTTATTACTGCCTTTTTCATGGATATCGCATCCGGTGCATTGAAACAGGCGCATCGTGGGATCGCCGCCCGGCTTGCACAAAGGGCATACGCAATGATCTCTGAAAAAGTTGCAGTTGAACAGGATTGCCGTTTTTTTGTCCAGAGTATACGAAGGCGCATCAAAATCACGCCTGTCCACCAATTTGAACGGGATGCGGAGTTGGCGTAAAACGTCTTCCAGATTGTCGAAACTATGGTCATTGCCGCAAACGCATTGTCCGTCAACTACTATTATTTCACCTGCACTGCCGCCTATGCTTTCAACGTCCGACTTTCTCGCGCCGTCCAGGAAATCCCTTGCAGTCCTGCCTGGACCGCCCCTTGCGGCTTTTACCGGCATAACGGGCTCCACGCCATCCCTGTTTTCAGCCCACCATTTCTCCCAGGCCTCGGCGTTTTCGCCGAAAGAGCCGCCGGTACGCGACTCAAGTGTTTTAGCGGTCTGTTTTCTGACATTCGCTTCGGCCGCACCGAACCCTTTTAGTATTCTGATGAGCGCTGGAACGGCGGTTTTGAATTCCACCGCGTTTACATACTCAATAACCAGCAATTTGATTTCCTCAGGATTATCTTTTAAAAGGGATTCCATGACGGGTATCATTTTTTCATTCGGGCTTGATTTAAGAATGAACACGACGTCAACTGCAACGGGTTTTTTCTTGTGCTTTGCTACAAAAGAAACCAATTCCGGCCCGGCGTCGGGATTATTGATAAGCGCAACGCCGTTCAGGACGGCCCAGTAAAATTCCTCGCTTTCCCTGGAGATATCCTGCGCAAGCTCCAGCAGGGTTTTCATGGCCTTGGCATTATTGGAACGGGAAATCATGTTGACAGCCGCGTTTACCTTGGCAATGTCATTGTCTTTCGCCGCTTTTTTGGCGTCTTTAGCCGCGTCGTCAATTATATCTCCAGCATATACGCACCAATACGTTGTGCAAAAGACCGTCAGGATTACGAGAAATCCGGCAATTCTATTCGCCATAACAAAATCCTCCCAGGGAAAATTTGAACAAATTTTTCAGCTATTTTTTGGCGGATTGTGCGAACTCAGCCGCTTTTTCAAAACTGCCACTGCCTTCCGATTTCCCGTTAAGAGACGGATTATTGCGTACGACCGTATCCAATCCGCAAAGTGCGAGTCCGTAAACCTGGGAAACCGCCTTGGCATCTCCGCCGTTTCCGACGCTTGTAGCGCCGTTTTCGTCATACAAAACCATTGCATTACCGGCTATCGCTACCGCAATCCCCTCAACCGCCTCGGCAGACGCATTTCCAGGCCGGCCGCCGGCAACCTGCTTATTCCCGCCTGGCGCACGTTCCAGCTTATACTTTCCCCCCTGGCCGCCTATTGCTATAACCCAACGCGTAGCGGCCTTGACAAACACGTCAGGCGCGTTGTTCCCGGCATCGGCATAACGGCCGAGACATATGGTAAGCGTTTGCTTATCTCCGGTTTGATAGGTTATTACCTCTTTAAGAGGAGCAAATTTATCCGCAAAACCTTCAAGAAGCGCGCGGACTTCTTTATCAAAATCTTTCCTATCGGTATCTTTGCGTGCGTTTCTCCTGCATTCCTTAGCTACGGCCTTCGCCAAATCATCACACAACTTCATCATATCCTCATCCGAAGGAATCCGCGTCACGACGTCAAGTATCCTCTTTACCCTGACAGACACCTCCTTATTGGACGAATCCAGGGCATTGTTTAGTTTAGAAATAGCCTGTCTGCCGAATTGAATTAATTCGCGTTCAGCCGCGTCGCGGACTTCGGCGGCAGAATTTCCAAGGTCAGTTATGCATTTTTTGATTTTATCCGCAGTTTCACGGCTAACCGGAATCTTGTCGGATTTAGTTATGACTTTACCGGCATTTTCATTGTTCTTTTTGCCGTCCTGCGCGGCAAGCATGCCGACAAGCGATATTTGCAACAACATTGCAAAAATAATGAATTTCTTCATAATTCGCGCCTTTAAAAGCAACTGATTGAAGCTCCCTGCTGCAAGCAGCAGGGAATCTTCTCGTCCACGGAATACGATTATTGTATTCCGCCTGCTTACCCTGTAGCCCTTCGCTACGGCTCAGGATAAACTCGCTACAGGGAATTCGCAGGCAGGTGACGATTAAGCGGATTAGCTCTCTTAATCAAACTTCTGCCCGTCCTTCCTTCTTCGTTTTCCCTTCTACCTCTTTGCGCCCCCTATTACTCCGTAGCACCGCAATCCTGTAGCTCCGTAACCCCTTAACTCTTACATCCGCATTCCTCCATCAGGAAACTACCCCGCCGTTGCGCAAAGCATCAGCGGGGCGCCATTTCCCTGTGTATTGTATAGGATGTTTACTAAATATTGGAACTTTATAATGGTAGCCGCGGGCTTTAGCCCGCGTTTGGGGATTAGTATTCCAGCGCAACCTGAAGGTTGCGGCTACCTTCAGTTACACTAAATGTTCCAATATTTAATCATCTTG
>JACRIJ010000087.1 GCA_016220095.1 Planctomycetota bacterium
GAGCATAATATACTTGGCATTCATAGCCAGCGCTAAGGTAGCCGCAACCTTTAGGTTGCGCTGTAATACTGGATTCTAAGCGCAGGCTAAAGCCTGCGGCTACCTTCAAATGTCAAGTATATTATGCTCTCCGTAGTAAGTTACAAAGTAAAATCCTCGCCGAGGTATTTTTTCCTTACGAGCGGGTCATTTACGAGTTCGTTTGGCGTTCCTGCGGCGAGTATTTTGCCTTCATCTATAATATAGGACTTATCCGTAACCGAAAGCGTTTCGCGCACGTTATGGTCGGTCAGGATTACGCCCATATTCTTTTTGATTTTCAGGCTGACGATTATTTTTTTAATATCGCTTACCGCGATGGGGTCAACGCCCGAAAAGGGCTCATCAAGCATCATGACCAGCGGGGCGGTAATGAGCGCGCGGCTTATTTCAAGCCGGCGCATTTCGCCGCCGGAAAGCGTATAAGCAGGCTGAGGCGCGAGTTTGCTCAGGCCGAATTCCTCAAGCAATTGCGCCGCGCGTTTCTTTCTTTCTTCGCCCGGCATAGGCAGGGTTTCAAGTATCGCGAGCAGGTTGTCTTCCACGGAAAGCTTCTGGAATACGGACGGTTCCTGCGGCAGGTAGCCGAGGCCTTTGCGGGCGCGTTTGTAGATGGGCAGGCGCGTGATGTTTTCACCGTTCAAAATGACCTGGCCGCTTTTAGGCGTTATAAGGCCCATGGTGATTTTAAACGTGGTTGTTTTACCGGCGCCATTCCGTCCGAGCAGGCCGATAATCTGGCCTTTTTCAAGCTCAAATTCCACGCCTGAAAGCACTTGCCGTTTGCCGTAAAACTTGATTAACTCCGTTACTTTCAGTAAAGGCATAGTTCTCCTTGGATTTAATGATTTGGAGACTGGATGACTTAATGATTTCACGATTACGCGTTCGTATGTCCAATCTTCAAGTCGCAAATCACCCGGTTATTAAATCCCATCCGTCCTTCATTCTTCATTTTGCATTATTCATTTTAGCGTATTAGTTTTGCCCTTTTCGGCGGCCACCATACGGCGAACGCCTTGCCGACGATCTCGTCTTTAGTTACAAACGGATGCTGTCGTGTCGGTATATTATAGGGATCAAAGTCCGCTATCGCGCTTTTTTCAATAGAGTGGTCGCACCCATAGACGTCCCTGAAAATTATTTCCTTGTTCCTGATGATAGGATTGTCTATTTTGCCGTCGCCTTCAAAGCTGTCCCTTTGCGTATCGCCCGTAAGCGTGGAGCCGTTCTTAAGTTTAATGACAACCTCCTCCCATGCGCGGCTGTCTTTACTGCTCAGGGAATTGTCGCCAAGCATGTAATATGAATTCTCGGGAATCTGCATGGCTTTGGGCATTCCTGTCATGGTCTGTTGAAGGTTTCCCTGTGCCGTGTAATACAGGTCCCTGTACACGGATACCCTGTTGAACAGGCAGTCCGAATTTATCGTGCCGAAGCTTATCCGTTGTTCCGCAGGGAAGGTTTCCGGAGCGTATTTATCCTTATAATCCAATTTGCACAGCTCCCGGCCGTTGCACAAGAGGTGGAAAGCTCCGTCAAATTTCATTATTTCAAGCGATATTTTTTCGTTTTTGACCGGCTTGAAATCAATCGGCGTTTCTGACGGGGCGTTTTCCCCCCGCCCCATGGGTTCGCGCGAATGGGTTATCATGCTGTTGCCCTGCGAATCAAGTTTTACCTCAAACGCGTTTGCTCCGTCGCTGATGGACGCGAATATACTGCCGGTGTCGGATTGCATTACTGCGGAGAAAGCGAGCTTGAAATCCTGAACTCTATTGCCGCTGACGAGCGGTGAATTCAGGGAATCGTGTATTTTGCTTGCGAACAGCAGTGATGATTTTCCGGCGGTGCCTGCGGTTTTGAAAAGAAGCCCTGTTGTGCGGCCTTTTTCATCCGTCAATAAACTGCAGGCGCTTTTGTCAAAATTCCATTCCTTGCCTATTTCCACAAGGTCAACAAAGGCGTTCTCATGAACGGGTATCCATATTTTCTGCTGAAGCTCAAACGGCTTTTTCGCGAGGAAAAACGTTTCCTGCCCGTCATTGTCGGGATTGAAATACAGGTCGCCTTCGGAGACCATGATTTTTTCGTTTGGCAGGCCCGCGACGCGTTTGATGTACGTTTTGGTGGTTTCAAGGGGATACCGGAAAATTATAACGTCAAACCGCTTTATGGGGTCAAGGTTGTAATAGAACTTGTTTACCATTATGCGGTCGCCGGACACAGGGTCTCCGTGCAAAGTAGGCTCCATTGAGCCGGTGGGTATCTTAAAGACTTCTATGCAGAAGCACTTTATGACAAGGGCCATGACGAAGGCGATAATTACGGCTTCAATATTTTCCTTCAGCCATTTAAGGATGCCGTCGTTTTCCTTTTCGCCGGCAATTTCCATTTTATCAGTTGAATCGTTTTCGTTCATTCAAGGTCTGCCTTTAATACCGACATGAAAGCGCTCTGCGGAATTTCTATTCTTCCGACGGCTTTCATCTTTTTCTTTCCTTCTTTCTGTTTGTCCCACAATTTGCGCTTCCTTGAGATATCGCCGCCGTAGCATTTGCCGGTGACGTTCTTTAAAAACGGCTTAATGCTTTCGCGCGCTATGACCCTGTTTCCGATGCTGGCCTGCAGGGCTACCAGGAAAAGGTGCCGCGGTATTTCCTTGCGCAATATGGAGATTATCTGACGTCCGCGGCGTTCCGCGAAATCCCTGTGGCTTACCGTTGACAGCGCGTCAACTTCGGAGCCCGCGACAAGGATATGCAATTTGCACAGGTTTGCCGCCTTGTAGCCTATTATGGCATAGTCCATAGTGCCGTATCCGCGCGTAGCGGATTTCATTTTATCGTAGAAGTCAAATATCATTTCCGCGAAAGGTATTTCGTACGTAAGCATGACGCGGTTGCCCGTAAAATAATCTGTTCTTACGTACTCGCCGCGTTTTTCTTCGCATAACTTCATGATAGCGCCGATATTTGCGCTCGGGATGATTATGTTAACTCTTGCGATAGGTTCCCTGAATTCAATAATCTGGTTCTCCTCGGGTATTTTCGCGGGGTTATCTATATGGATGACTTTCTTGTCGTCCTTATATTGTACGACGAGTTCGTATGTTACGTTGGGCGCGGTTTGAATGACCTCTACGTTTTCTTCCCTTTCCAGGCGTTCCTGTACGATTTCCATGTGCAGGAGCCCGAGGAATCCGCAGCGGAATCCGAAGCCGAGAGCCTCGGAATTTTCAGGTTCGTATTTGAACGAAGAATCGTTCAGGCTGAGGCGGTCAAGGGCCTTTCTGAGGTTATTGATGTCCGTTTCGCCTATAGGGAAAATGCCGCAGAATACCATCGGGGTAGGCTCCTTGTAACCCTTCAGGAGCTGTACTACGCCTACGCCGTCTCTTTCAGTGATGGTATCGCCGATTTTTACATCTTTTATATTTTTGATGCCTGCCACGATGTAACCCACCTGGCCGGCCTGCAATTCATCTACGGTAAACATTTTCGGGTTAAATCTGCCGACGTCCTCAACCTTGTACGCCTTTCCGGTATTCATCATTATGATTTCGTCGCCTTTGCGAAGCACGCCGTTTTTGATGCGGACATAGATGATGACGCCGCGGTAATCATCGTACACGGAATCGAAAATCAATGCCTGGAGCTGGGTTTGCGCGGAGCCTACGGGATGGGGTATGCGCTTGACGATGGCTTCAAGGAGTTTGTCCACATTGGTGCCTTCCTTGGCGCTTACGAGGATTATATTTTCAGGCTCAATTCCCAACGATGATTTCATTTCTTCCATCGCGTCGTTTACCCTTGCGAGAGTCATGTCTATTTTGTTTATGACGGGGATGATTTCAAGGTCCGATTCAACGGCGAGGTAGCTGTTTGCAATGGTCTGTGCCTGGACGCCTTGTGTCGCATCCACTACGAGCACCGCGCCTTCGCAGGCGGACAGGCTCCGTGACACTTCGTAGGTGAAATCCACGTGCCCCGGGGTGTCAATGAGGTTCAGCTCATATTCTTCATTGTCAAGGGTGTATTTGAGGGATATGGCTTTGGCCTTGATTGTTATGCCGCGCTCCCTTTCAATATCGTTTGCGTCAAGGTACTGGTTCCTGAATTCGCGCACTGATACGGCTCCTGTAAGCTGGAGCAGGCGGTCGGCCAGAGTTGATTTCCCGTGGTCAATGTGTGCTATTATGCAGAAATTTCTAATCTTGTCAATGCGCATCCTGCGGCTCCTATAACTCCGGCAAAGGTTCCAAGTTTCGCCTGCGTAATATTGATTTTACGCCGGGCAATCTCAAGTGCCAGTTTGTTGACTTCGTTTTTTATGGGTTCAAACAATATCGGGCCGGCGTTGGAAACTCCGCCTCCGATAATTACCATTTCAGGGTTGAATATATTCAAAATGCCCGCAATAGACCTGCCGAGGTATTTGCCGGTGCCTTCAATAATTTTCTTGCAGAAGATATCTCCTTCAGTTGCCTTTGTTACGATTTCTTCAGCGGATATGGATTGCTCCAATATGGTAGCGGAAATTCCGACCTCCCATCTGAGCGCGGATTTGTAGCGTCTCACGATGGCAGGAGCCGAGGCGTACGCTTCAAGGCATCCGCGGCTTCCGCAACCGCAGGCCTCGCCGTCAGGGACGACAATGACGTGGCCGAGTTCCGCTGCCGCGCCGTCGCGTCCGTGAAGTATGCGGTTTTCAATAATGATTCCGCCGCCTATGCCGGTGCCAAGCGTGTACATTACGAAAGATTGTGCGTCTACAGCGGCGCCGGTCCAGTGTTCGCCCCATGCGGCGCAATTGGCGTCGTTTTCAAGAAATGTATCTGTTTTCAGTTTCTGGGTGAATATCCTGGCAAGCTGGACGTTGTGCCATCCTGGCAGGTTGGGGGCGAAATAGAGTATACCGGTTTTGTAATCAAGCGGCCCCGGAGCGCCTATGCCGGCGGCAATTAATTCGTCCGCGTGTATGCCGTGGTGCGCGCAGAAATGCCTGACCTGCTCCGTTATAGTATGAATAACCGCGTCCTTGCCGTCCCTGACATTGGTAGGGAAAGAAGTCTGATGCAGTAATTCGCCTTTTGCGGAGACAATGCCGGCTTTCACGTTGGTCGCGCCAATGTCGATGCCGAGAAGATATTTCTTGTGGGTTTTAGTCATATTTTTTATGCGTTTGCCACGAAGGCACGAAGACCGACGGGTAGTCAGCCACGAATGAACACTTCATGACTTCGCATCCTCGTGGCAAAAAGCGTTTAGGTTTCTTTTTAAATTTAACGATAAATTATATAAATTTTTTAATTTTTTGTAAAGCAAAATTTACTGGTCAATGTAAGGCCTCAGTAGAGATGGGTTTTTGCTGGCTTTTCGATAACGCTGAACACGGACGACACACACCTGGTTCCCTTCTTTTTAGAGAGGATATATGCGAATTTCCACTCTATTAAGAACCCGCCTTCGCGCACCTGCGTGCCAAAGCCTGCCTGCACGAAGCCGATGCTTCGCTTCGGCGAATGCAGGCACTACGGTGCGCAGGCACGAAGCCCGCTTTCGCCTGCGCGGCTTGTCCTCCTAAGCCATAGTAAAGGGGGAAGCCGCTTCGGCGAGTCAGGGGTGTGTTAAGCGTAACCTCGACTGAGGCCTTACAGTCTATTTCTGAAAAAAGTTGAATATCGCGGGGAAATTTGTATAATGTCCGTTTATGACTGACAATATTTTGCAAACATTAGAAAAATTGAATTACAGGGTTACCATTGCCGTGGTCGGCGATGTTATGCTGGACAGGTTTGTCTGGGGCAAGGTAAGGCGCATTTCGCCTGAGGCGCCTGTTCCGGTGTTGGAGGTTTCCCGCGAAGAAACCCGGCTCGGCGGCGCGGCTAATGTGGCTAATAACCTCGCGTCTCTCGGCGCTTCTACGATCTGCTATGGCTGTGTCGGCAACGACCATAACGGGCAGGTTGCCTTGAAATTGCTTAAGGACGCCGGCATCGGCATCGCAGGCATAGTAAAGGCATCGGACAGGAATACCATCATCAAAACACGCATGATAGCGCATGCACAGCAGGTTATTCGCGTGGATTCCGAGAATACACAGCCTTTGGCGGGAAATATTGAATCGGCTGTCTTTGACAGATTGCGCAGGAATGCCGCTAAGTACGACGTTATACTTGTTTCAGATTATAATAAGGGCATGCTGACGGAGAATCTTCTCCATAAAATCATCCGGATGGCAAAGTCGCTTGATAAACCGGTAATTATAGACCCTAAGGGCCGTGATTACGCCAAGTACTTCGGGGCGGACGGTATAACTCCGAACCTGAGCGAAACCGAATTGGCCGCGGGCATGGATATTGCTGATGATAGAACTCTTAAATCGGCTGCTTTAAAATTACTGAGAAAACTTAATTTGAAATTCCTTGTGGTAACCCGCGGTGAAAAGGGGATGTCATTGTTCAATAAGGACGGGTCTTCAACGTACGTGCCTGCCAAGGCGCGCGCCGTTTATGATGTAACCGGCGCTGGCGATACAGTGCTGGCAACGCTCGGGTTCGCTTTGGCAAATAATATCGGGATTTCGGATTCCGTAAAATTGGCCAATTATGCCGCCGGAGTCGTCGTAGGCAAGCTTGGTACGGCTACGACTAATCTTGACGAATTGCGTGATTACATAAGCGAGAGCGCAATTGCAGTTGAAAATACAAGGGCGGGCGCCGCGCGAAAGATTATGACTGCTTCAGAGATAGGGGAATTGCTTGCCGGGCATCGGAAGGCAGGAGAGAAAATCGTTTTTACAAACGGTTGTTTTGACATTTTGCATTCCGGGCATATAAAGACCCTGGAATTTGCCAAATCCTGCGGTGATGTGCTCGTAGCCGGCCTGAATTCCGACAGTTCGGTCAGGAAGATAAAAGGCAATGCCAGGCCGGTATTAAAACTTGCCGAAAGGCAGGAGGTATTGGCGGCTATTGAATATGTTGATTATGTTGTCGTGTTTGACGCGCCTACGCCGGAGAAATTGATTCATATAGTGCGGCCTGACGTGCTCGTCAAGGGCGCGGATTGGAAAGGGAAAAAGGTTGTCGGCGGGGATTTCGTCAAATCTTACGGCGGGAAGGTAAGTTTTGTACCTTTGATAAAAGGAGTGTCAACGACGGACATTATTACGAGAATTAGGATTTAAGATGTAAGATTTTCGTGAAATACTTCGGCGAAATCTTAAAATCTGCAATTTTATATCTTAAATTCGTTTCATATCATTTCTATTGATTTTTTTCATAACAGGCAATATAATGACATATTCAATTTTACATTACAGTTTGAAATATATGAGAAAGACAATAATTATAGTTTTATCTGCCATTTTATTGGCAGGTTGTACCGGGACCGGGCCCGAGGAACACCGGCGCCAGGCAATCATGGTTCTCGGCAATTCTCCGGAATCCGCCAATTTGCTGGTTAAGGCGTTAAAAGAGGACACTGACGATCTTTGCCGCGCGCAGGCTGTTTTAGGGCTTGGCGACATTAAGGCCGTTGAATACGTACCGGATATTATAGCGGCGTTTGAAGACAAAAGCCCTGTTGTGCGTGAGGATTGCGCGTACACGCTTGGCAGGCTTGGTGATGTCACTGCAAATAATGCCCTGATAAAACATCTTTCAGAAGACCCTGATCTTGCCGTACGGTGCAGGTCCGCGCAAGCGCTCGGTATGCTTAAATGCCTGGAGGCGGTTCCTGTATTGGTGGGTTATCTTGAGCATAAGGATTCGCGGTTGAAACTATCCTCGTACAGCGCACTGAAAGTCATAACTGGATTGGAAATTGAACTTGACAAATCCCTGTGGCATGCAAGATTCCCGGAGTCAAAAACAGCGCCTAAGGATTCGGAGATACCTGATTTGCCCATGGATGAATTGCGTGCGCTTGCCGAAGAAGGCAATCCTGTTGCGCAGGCGAATCTTGGAGTCCGTTATTTTTACGGTGAAGATATTGACGTGGATTATGCGGAAGCCTTGAAGTGGTTTCAGAAATCCGCTGACCAGGATAATTACATGGGCCAGAACGGCCTGGCAAATTGCTACAGGTTGGGAGCCGGCGTCAATAAAGATGAGGCGCGCGCCTTTGAATTGTTTCTCGACTCAGCTCAACAAGGATATCCCTCGGCTCAATATAATCTCAGCGTTTGTTACATGGTAGGAACCGGCGTTAAACCCGATAAACAAAAGGCATTAGAATGGATGCAAAAGGCCGCAGACCAGGGAATGCCGGAGGCAATAGACGCGTTGAAACTCATGAAAAAATGAGTTTCTTAATATTGGTAAATCTTACATCTAAAATTTTATATCTTAAATCTATTATATGCCATTTTGACAGTTACTGTTGCCTTTGCCGGCGGGCAGGTTGAGGCATGCTGTAACTTGCTGAAATTCAACATGTTGTATGGTTAAGGATAGAGTGTTTTTGGTATAATTTTTGCTTATTATTTGCGATACGATTAATTAACCTATTCACAGGAGGAAATATGGCGAAACAAATGTTATTTGATTCAAATGCGCGCGAGGCCGTTAAGAACGGTTTGTTAAAGGCGGCCAAGGCTATTAAATCAACACTCGGCCCCAAAGGCAGGAGCGTTGTTATTGACAAATCATGGGGCGCGCCGACTATCACTGAGGATGGCGTAACCGTGGCAGAGGAAATTGAACTCAAAGACCCATACGAAAACATAGGCGCGCAGATGCTCAAGCATGCGGCGTCAAAAACAAATGACGATACCGGCGACGGAACCACAACGGCAACAGTTCTTGCCGAGGCCATATACGTGGCCGGACTTAGATTCATTGCCGCAGGCGCTGACCCCATGGCCATGAGCAGGGGCATCCAGAATGCGGTTGAAAAAGTCAATGGCGAATTGAAAAAAATGAGCCAGCCTGTAGGCAAGAGGGAACAGATACAGAATGTCGCCACTATCTCGGCGAAAAACGACAAGGTCCTCGGCAAGATGTTCGCGGACGCCATGGAAAAAACAGGCAAAGACGGCACCATAACTATTGAAGAAAGCAAGAGCATTCAGACCGAACTCAAAGTGGTTAAAGGCATGCAGTTTGACCGCGGTTACCTTTCGCCTTATTTTATTACGAATCCTGATGAGATGAAAGTAGAGCTTGAAGCGCCTTATATACTCCTCGTTGAAGACAAGATTTCATCCACGTCAAAACTTATTCCTTTAATGGAACTCATAGTTCCTACCAAAAAATCCCTGATGGTAATAGCCGAAGATATTGAAGGCGAAGCTCTGGCGTTGCTTGTCGTTAATAAACTAAAAGGCTCAATGCAATGCCACGCTGTCAAGGCGCCGGGATTTGGCGACCGCCGCAAGGCGATGCTGGAGGATGTCGGAATACTCGTAGGCGCAAAACCCGTATTCAAAGACCTGGGGATTGAATTGGATAAAATAGATTTGTCTTATCTCGGCACGGCCGAAAAGGTTATTTCAAATGCAGACAATACGATTATCGTCGGCGGCAAGGGCAACAGAAAGGCTATTGATGAGAGAATCAAGCAGTTGCGCGCTGAGATTGAGACGACCGATTCCGATTATGACCGCGAAAAACTTCACGAACGGCTCGCGAAACTTGCCGGCGGCGTGGCGCAGATAAATATAGGCGCCGCAACCGAGACCGAGATGAAGGAACGCAAGAGCCGCGCTGAAGACGCTTTCAACGCCGTAAAGGCGGCAATGGAAGAAGGCATACTTCCGGGCGGCGGAGTCGCGTTGATAAGGGCGGGGAATGCCTTGAAAAACCTGTCCGTCGAAAATGCCGACGAAAATTACGGCGTCCAAATCGTGCTTGGGATACTTGATGCGCCCGCAAAAATAATCATCCAGAATGCCGGTTATGATGCCGGCATGGTTCTAAAGAGAGTAAAAGAAGGCTCGGGGTCTTTTGGGTTTAACGCGGAAAACGGAGAATTTGTTGACCTTATAAACGCAGGGATTATTGACCCTGCCAAGGTGGTTAGAAACGCGCTTCAGAACGCCGCGAGCGTCGCAGCTCTTCTCTTGACAACTGAATGCATCATAGCGGAAGAACCGGAGGAAAATGAAGCCCACGGCCATAAGCACCACCCGGGCCACCGTCACTAAGACGAAGGATGAAGAATGAAAAATGAACGAAGTAGAGAGTAGCCAGTAGCCCTTCGCTAAACTCAGGGTAAACTGAGTAACGAGGGGGATGACGCTGAAAGGTGACAGGTAAACAGGTGAACGATTGACGGAACAAAGTGTAAACTTATATATAAGGAGTAAATAAAAACGATGAGTAAGCAATTGATTTTTGATTATGACGCCAGGATAAAACTCATGAGCGGCATTGACAAGACGGTTAATGCCCTTAAGTCAACTCTCGGCCCTACCGGTAAAACCGTTCTGCTTGAGAGGGGAAGCGGCGCTCCGGCAACCTCCAGAGACGGAATAAGCATAACAAAAGAGATAGAACTTTCGGACCCGTTTGAAAATATGGGCGCAAAACTCATCAACGAAATTGCCGAGAAGACGTCCGAAGAAGTCGGCGACGGCACCGCTACCGCTGCAATCATAGCGCAGACGATTTTTTCAGAAGGGCTGAAATGCCTCAGCTCCGGCGGCAATCCCGTTGCCATTAAGGCAGGCCTTGATAAATCCTGCAACGCGGCAGTTGAAGATCTGAAAAAAAACGCGCGTCCGATTAAGGATAAATCCGATATCCAGTTCGTAGCTACCGTGGCCGCAAATAATGATTCACATACAGGTTCTCTCATTGCCGATGCCATCGAAAAGGTCGGTAAGGAAGGCATCGTAACAGTGGAGGAAAGCAATTCAACCGAAACAATCCTTGAATTTGCCGAAGGCATGCAATTGGATAAAGGTTATGTTTCGCCGTATTTCGTCACTAATGTTGATAACCTTACATGCGTAATGGAAGATGCTTACGTCCTGTGCTACGATAAAAAAATTTCCAATATCCAGGAAATACTTGAATTGCTTGAAAAGATATCCCATGTCGGCAAATCACTGCTTATTATCTGCGATGAAATTGAAGGCGAAGCCCTGACGGTGCTTGTGCTTAACAAGATGCGCGGGTCATTGAGAGTATGCGCCATAAAAGCACCGGCATTCGGCGACAGAAAGAAGGCCATTCTCGAAGATATAGCGGTAATGACAGGAGGAAATTACATCTCCGAAGAACTCGGCATAAAACTTGAAAAAGTCACTCTTGAACATCTCGGAATCGCGAAAAAGGTTATCGTTGAAAAAGACAAATCAATGATAATCGGAAGTGATAAAAATAAAAAGGCTATTGAAGAAAGATGCGCGCAATTGCGGCATCAGATCAAGGATACAACCTCAAATTATGACCGGGAGAAACTTGAAGAACGCCTTGCAAAGTTGATGGGCGGCGTTGCAGTGATTAAAGTCGGCGGCATAACTGAAGCTGAAATGAAGGACAAGAAACCTTATATCCAAAGCGCCGTAGATGCCGCGCTTGCCGCCAATGAAGAGGGCATTGTCGCCGGCGGCGGAACCGCGCTCTTAAGAATCCGCAAGGCGGTGGAAACGCTGAAACTTGAAGGCGATGAGGAGTTTGGCAGGAAAATTCTCCTGAAGGCCCTTGAAATGCCTTTATTCAACATAGCTGTAAACAGCGGTTTTGACGGTAACGTAACGGTTGCCGAAGCCAGGACCAAAGAAGGCAATATCGGATTCAATGCAGTTTCTGGCGGATTTACCGACCTCTTCAGCGCCGGCGTGATTGATCCGGCAAAGACACTGCGCGTGGCTATACAAAATGCCGTGAGCATAGCGGGGCTTCTGCTGGCGTCCAATACGCTTATCGCCGATTTGAAAGACAAGAAAAAGGCAGTTGAAAATGCCGTTTCGTAAACGAATGATGGACGGTTTTTTGCCGTAAGGATGCGAGGCCGTGAAGAACGATTGTCTTAATATGCGTGTCTTAGGGTCTTTGTGGCAATCTTTTTGCATATGGCGGATTTGCCGTATATTGAGCCGGAGATTTTGTTAATTTATGACACAGAAAAAACGCGACTACTATGAAGTGCTTGGCGTTGCTAAGACAGCGTCAGCCGATGAAATAAAAAAAGCTTACAGGAAACTCGCGCTGAAACATCATCCTGACAGGAATCCTGACAATAAGGAAGAGGCCGAGACGAAATTCAAAGAGGCTTCCGAGGCCTATGAAGTCCTTTCCGACAATGAAAAACGGGCAAATTTCGATAAATTTGGGCATGAGGGCCTCAGCGGTTATTCCTCAAGGGTTTCGTCCGCGTCCGTTGATGATATATTTGACTCTTTCGGTGATATCTTCTCAGATTCGGTTTTTTCGGAGTTTTTTGCGTCGCATCGCACCGACGGTCGGAGCCGTTCCCGCGGCGTAAGCATCCGGTGTGAAATCATAATAGAATTTGAAGAGGCCTATCACGGCGCAAAAAAAACAATTCACGTAAGGCGCGATGAACTCTGCGATAGATGCAACGGTTCCCGCAAAGAACCTGGCACAAATGCCGTGACCTGCGCGCAATGCGCCGGACTGGGCGTGCTTGTGCAGACGCACGGTTTTTTTTCAATGCGCACCACCTGTCCGCGTTGCGGCGGCGAAGGAAAATTCATAGAAAGCCCCTGCACGAAATGCCGCGGCCGCGGTAAGACCCCGGTCAAGCGCGAACTTGAGATAACTATTCCGGCCGGCGTGGAAAACGAATCTCGCCTGAGAGTGGCCGGCGAAGGCGAACCCAGCCTTGACGGCGCCGCGAGGGGTGATTTGTATTGCGATATCTATGTAAAACCGCATGCGTTGTTTGAACGCATAGGCAATGATATCTACTGTGAAATGAACATATCCTTCATCCACGCAACCCTTGGAGCCGAGATAGAAGTGCCTACCCTCGGCGGCAAGACGCAGATGAAAATTCCGCCCGGCACGCAGAACGCTCAGGTGTTCCGCCTTAAAGGCATGGGGTTCCCTCAAATTTCACATCAAGACCACGGCGATGAGCTCGTAAGGGTATTCATAGAAATGCCGAAAAAGCTGACGAAAAGGCAGGATGAGCTTCTGAAGGAATTCGCAAAAACCGATTCCTATACGGCTTCGCCGCGAAAAAAGGAAAAGGGTTTTTTTGAGAGGTTAAAGGATTTTTTCTAAGGAATGGAATATGACGCAAAAGAAAAACGATAAAAAAGATAAGGACGATGCTTCTAACGGCGTGAAAACCGGGGCTGAACCCGCAGAACAGAAGGAAAGAGCTCCGGTAAATGGAGCGGATTCCGCGGAGCAGGGAGAGGCGGAACAGAAGCCGGTTGCCGAGAAAAAACAGGAAGGCGGCGTTGTTACGATTAGTGAGGCTGAGTTTCAGCAGATAAGCAAAAAGGCCGCGGAGCGCGATGAATTCCTCGCCATGTCCCAGAGAATCAAGGCGGATTACAGTAATTACCAGAAAAGGATGCAGAAGGAACGCGAATCATGGACTGAATGCGCGAAAGAACCCGTTCTAAGCGACATTCTTAATGTTCTTGATA
Organism: Planctomycetota bacterium; assembly: GCA_016220095.1. GTDB lineage: Bacteria > Planctomycetota > MHYJ01 > JACQXL01 > JACRIJ01 > JACRIJ01. The sequence goes on from JACRIJ010000087.1 coordinate 13,618, forward strand.
ATTTTGACAGGGCGGTAAAATGCGTCGTTCCGACCGATACCATTGAATGCCTTCTTAATGGAGTACAGCTCACGCAAAAGCAGTTCCACGCCATCCTTGACAAGCACGGCGTAAAACCCATGGAAACCGCGGGTCAGAAGTTTGACCCTTCAAAACACGAAGCTATTATGCTCGTCGATTCTGATACGGACGGCATGGTGGTTGAAGAGGTCCGGAGGGGATATACCGTCAACAACCGCGTATTAAGGCCCGCACAGGTGAAGGTTTCACGCAAGGCGCAGAATATAACGAAGAATGAAAAATGAAATTAAAACAAATACCGGAAGATTTCAAGGTTACAGAAAATTCAAACCTGCCTTTTGACGAAAGCGGCCCATATTCCGTTTACGCCCTTTACAAGAGAAATGCCAGCACCTTTGAAGCGGTTGAAACTCTCATCTGCCGTTTTAATCTGCTGTATAAGGACATTTCGTATTCCGGGTTGAAAGACAGAACCGCCTGCACAAGGCAATATGTGGCAATTTACAATGGCGAACAAAAGACCTTCAGGGGCAAGTTTTACCGTTTAAAATACATAGGCCGCATGGCCAGACAACTCAATGTGTCTGATATCGTTTCAAACGGGTTTGATATCACCGTTAGGGACCTGGAATTGGGGCAGATAGATGAATTGCGCAAGAATATGGAAGCAGTTAAACTTTACGGCGTGCCGAATTATTTTGACGAACAGCGCTTCGGTTCGGTTAGGCATAACAAGGGATTTGTTTTTGAGGAATTGATGAAGGGCAATTATGAAAATGCCCTTAAATTGTCAATAGCCACTCCGACGGTTTTTGACCGTTCACGCAGGAGATGGATAAAAACCGGCATAAATGAGAATTGGGGCAACTGGGAAGGCATACTTGCAAACCTTCCGGGATTTTGCCCTGAGAGATCAATCATCAAGCACCTTGTTAAAAATCCGGGTGATTTCATAAATGCGTTGAATAAATATTACAGGGCCGAGTTAAAGATGATTCTCTCAATATATCCCAGCATGTTATGGAATGAGATGATTGCGGAGTACGTCAGGAAGAAATACAAGAAAATCCTAAGCGTGCCGTATTCGGTAGGAAATTTTGTTTTCCCTTTGGATGCCGCGAAGGGTGTAGCGATAGAGGAATTGCAGCAGATGCGGGTTCCAATGCCGAATAAAGACGCTGTTTATGAAGGGGATATGAAGAAAATCGCGGAAAAAGTTTTTCGCGCGCACAATATAACACAGGACAGTCTTGAACTTAAGGACACTGATTTGTTCAGGTTGAAAGGCACGCGCAGGCGGGTGTTCTTTTTTCCGGAAGACGTTACAATGAGCGAGCCGGAGGCAGACGAAATAAACGAAGGCAAATTAAAGATGAAAATAACGTTCAGGATTCCAAGCGGGTGTTACGCGACTATGCTGATAAAGCGGATTGCAGGCGAAGCCCAGGTGGAAGATAATATCCTGCGGACAAATGAGATAAAGAGCCAGGAAATTTAAGATTTTCATGAAGCATGCCGGGGAAGACTGAATAACGAAGGAGGCAGTATGGAGCAGGAAGAAGACAGGTTGATATTCCGTTCGCCGTCCTTCATTTCCCATTTTTCATTTTTGTTATCAGAGCCACTTGTTTTCTTTATACCACTCATAGGTTTTTTGTATTCCCTGTTCTAACGTGTATTTCGGCGCGAAATGGAGTTCGGCGGTTGCTTTTGCGGTATCGCACACCCAGTTTGGCTGTAAGATTTCCATGGCCTTCTGCCGATTGAAAATTGTCTTCTTGTTGAAGCATTTGCAGATATTCTCATTCACCCTCGCGGCAAGTCCTATGACGCAATGGGGCATATTCAGAGTTATAGTCCTTCGTCCTATGGTTTTCTTGATAGCATCCGCGATATTTTCCCATTCGTAAATCCGCGGGTCTGCGATATAATAAATTCTGCCGGCTGAAACAGGGGTTTCGCATGCGGATAGGATGCCCTCCACAAGGTCTTCCACATAGACTATGCTGTATTTTTTCCCGCGTCCTGTAAGCAGTCGTATGCCGCATTTTATTGTTTTAAAGTAATCAAAGACGTCGGTATCGCGCGGCCCATATACGATAGGGGGGCGCACTATTGTTATTGGGAGTTTGTCCATAAATGGCAAAATGGCGGCCTCAGCCTGTAATTTGCTTTCGCCGTACCATGTAACGGGCTTGCACGCGCAGTCCTCTCTAAGAGGAGTGCCGTCCAGGCTTGGGCCTGCGGCCGCAAGACTGCTGACGTGAAGTATTTTTTTCAATGAATGCCTGCTGTTTGCGCAGGTTTCCATGAGGGTTTTGGTGGATTGGTAATTGCCTTTAAAATACTCTTCTTTTGTAAATGCCTTGGTAACGCCGGCAAGATGATAAAAGTAATCACGGCCGGCAATGGCCTTCTCGATGTCGGCAGGATTGGACAATTCGCCGTAAACCAATTCAACATCAAGCCCGGTCAACCACCGCAGGTTGCTGGTCTTTCTGACGAGGCAGGCGACGTGATACTTGCGCTTGAGAAGCGCTTCAACAAGGTGGCTTCCTATGAAGCCTGTGGCGCCGGTTACTAATATATTCATAATATTTACATTTTGCAATTTGATATTTTTAATTTACAATCCTTTGTTCCGTTGTTCATTTTTTATCCTTAGTTGTTATGGCAGTGTGATTTTATCGCCGGCCTTTACGTTATTGCGCTTAAACCATCCCTGGTTTACTTCAAGGACATATTTTACGAGTACTTTAGGCGGTATGCCTTCAAGGTCAAACGGACGTCTGTCATGTATTTCGGCAATAGTCAGGTCTGATTTAATGTACGCGATTGAAAGCGGTATATGGGTATTTTTCATCCAGAATCCCGGCATATCCTCTTCAGCATAGATGAACAACATTCCAAAATCTGCCGGCATTGATTTCCTATACATCAATCCGCGGCGCTGTAGGTATTCGTCATCGGCGATTTCAACGTGCAGGTTCTTTCCGCCCGCCATAATGGCGTTTGTTTCCGGCTCGGCAGCAATCGCACTGACGTTGTCCGGTATTCCGCCTGAACCTCCTTTTTGGGGTTTCGCGGAACCGTTCCAATCAATTGGCGCAAATAGTATGTACCTGCAGGGGGTTTGGGATGAATATTCAGTTTCGCTCGCCGGCGGTATTATAAATACATCCGTTATCGTATTTTCTCTGTTTATGCAGATTGCGGCAATTTCGGATATATTGCCGATGTTGCAGATAAAAGGATTCCGCGGTTCCGGATATATGAGCAGGATGCCGGCACGGTCTTTCACGGGATTTCCCTTTATGAAACACTCCATGCGATCTTTGTATGTTGCGCATATTTTAGCGTTTATTTCCAGGGAGTTGACTGTTATAGCGCAGTATTCCGGCGTTACGGGACTTTTACTGCCGCATGATAATAAATGGCAGAATAAAACCGCTAATATAAATGTATTAATGCGCAAAGAAATTCTCGGCATATGTGGTATTGTAAGGCGTCAGTAAAGGGTGGAGACAGAAAACAACACTTATATCAAAATCCCCAATGGGTACGGTAGGGACAGAATATTATTCTGTCCCTACAAAATGCCGCGGGGGACTTGAACCCCACCTTTACTGACGGGTTACGTGGTATTATTTATTTGTTTTGCAATAATGTCAAGGATTAATGAGTCTGGAGTTACGAACGAATGAGGAAGAAGGAAAAATGAAAAAGGAAGTACGACGTTCGTTTCTCGTGACACGGTTTCCGGTTCCCGGTTAAACGGGCCACGGAACTCGGATCTCGGAGCCCGGATCCCAGATGACGTCCTCATTTTTCGCAATTAATTTGCAGGAAGTGCGTCTAATACAGGAAAATAGGCGTCACACCGCAAAGGACGCAAAGCGAGTAGATAGCTGTGATAAGTTTACCATGAGTGTAACGAACGGCAGTAATCGTTCGCTCTTCGTGTCTTTGCGCCTTCGTGGCCAAAAACGTATCTTTCTGTCTGTAAAATAAATTTGAAAAAAATGCCGATAAATGATATATAAAGCAATATGACGAAAGAGCAATTAAAAATACCCAAATTTGAATCGTTTGAGGATTTTCGCCGGTGGTGGGAAAGCGACGATATCACGCAATTCTGTCGGAGGCATTCCGATAAATTGGAGCAGATACGGGAACATCCTCACGTGAAGCCGTGGATAGGGCAGTTGAAGGGATTTGAGACCGCACCTGTTTCCGGACAGCCGGCAGGCCAGGTGTTTGGCAAATATATTCTGGAAAAAAAACTTGGCCAGGGCGGAATGGGCGTGGTTTATCTGGCCTTTGATCCTGTGCTGAACCGTAAAGTGGCCATGAAGATAATGCTCCTCAAGGGCAAGACTGCCGAAGACCGTTTCATGCGCGAGGCAAGGGCTACGGCCAAATTAAAACACCCCAATATAATCAATGTCTATGAAGTTGATATGATTAATAAATACCATTATTTCACGATGGATTATATTGAGGGTATAACGCTGGAGCAATTGGTAAAAGAAAAAAAGATAGAAATGACCTTGAAAGATATAGTCAGAATTGTCCGCAAGATAGCGCTTGCGCTTAACTATGCGCATTCGGAAGGCGTCATCCATCGCGATATAAAACCTGCAAATATACTGGTGGACAGCGTGACAGGCGAACCGTATCTTACGGATTTCGGGCTTGCGAAGGAACTGGAAAGCACGGAACATTCGCTGACTATGAGCGGCACCGTGGTAGGCACGCCTGATTACATGTCGCCCGAACAGGCTACGGGCCAAAAGGACAAAATTGATCATTTGAGCGACGTTTTTTCGCTCGGAGCCGCTTTCTACAGCTGTCTTACCGGTCATCTGCCGTTTTCCGGAAAGGAACTTTATCAGGTCATGCATAATGTCGTGAATAAGGATCCCGTGTTGCCGAGCAAGTACATAAATCCGCTTGACCGTGACGTTGAAACTATTTGCATGAAGTGCCTTGAAAAGGAACGCAGGAAACGTTACCAGAGCGCTATGGAACTTGCGGAAGACATCAAGCGTTATCTTGAGGGCGAAACAATTATGGCGAAGCCTGCGGGTTTTTTCACAAAAACCTGGCGCAGGGCAAAACAGCATAAAACGGTAAGTGCGATTGCCGCGGGAAGCATGACCGTTGTGGTTGCACTGATTGTTTCTCATATAGTTTCCGCATCTGGACTGGCGGACAAGATTAATAAATACAGGCAGGAAGCAATTCAGGCATATGCTGAAAAAAGGTTTGATGACGCGCTTGCAAAATGCAACAAGATACTCGGTATTGACCCGTATAACCAGGATGTTAAACAGCTCATGCTTGACTGTGAAGGCGCGAAAAATGAAGAAGCCGGCCGTATCGCGCGCGATAAAGAAGCCGTCAGGCAGGAAATGGAAAATCGACGCATTGCCGATGAGAAAAGAGCCCGCGCAAAGGCCGTTCTTGACAGGATTACATCTGTCCGCACTCCTTTTTCCATACCCGAAAGAATCAGGGTTGCTCAGGAGGCGATTGGTATTGATCCGACGTACGGAGAGGCATATCAGATTATTGGCTATGCCTATAAAGACGCGAACGAATTGCAGGATGCGTACGAATGGTTCAGCAAGGCCATAGAAGCCACACCGACGCTTACGTATTCCTATTTTGAAAGGGCGCGCATCATTGCGAAAACGACCGGCAATACGGAAGACGTGATGAGAGACCTTGCGAAGGTGATTGAACTTGACCCGAACAGTTCCATTGCTCATTACGCAAACGGCGTTACTCTGACTGAGCAGGGCAAAATTGACGAGGCTATACAGGCATATTCAAAAGCCATTAGTATATACCCCGATTACGAAGATGCACTTATGAGAAGAGCTGATCTGTATTTCAGGAAAATCAATTGCGAACTCGCTATAACCGATTACAATAAAATGCTTTCCCTAAATCCAAAAAATGCGATGGTGCATTTTAATTACGCAAGGGTTCTTGAGTTTCAGGGACGTGAAAACGAAGCTCTTGCGGCGTATACGAATGCAATATTATACAGTATTAAATTTGCATCAGCTTATCATAGGCGTGGCCTTTTATATGGAAAAACGGGGCAGTACGAGAAGGCTCTTAATGATTTAAAGACATGTCTTAATATAGACCCTGCTTATCCTTTTGCGAAGGACATTACGCCGCTGATTGAGTATTACGGCAAGATATTGAATGATAAACGGTAAAATCGTCTGGGCGTGGTTATCCCGCCCGTACGTCTTTTGTGGTTATTGTGATATTAGTGCCGTCCTGTTCAAGCTTAAATTCAATGCCAAGAAATTTTCTGATGATTTCCATATTGGTACGGGTGTGTTCGGTGACTTCATTGGTTGTAAAAGAGCCTTTCTTATTGAGTGCCAGATAAAGGAGTAATTGGTCGGCAAGATGCTTGTCGGCAACTGCGGCGCTTCCTGTATAATCAATATAATCCTGTCCTGCCTCGGCGGCGACGACCTCGGCTCTTTTGCCAAGTTCGCCGAAAGACGTAAATACGCAGGAGATATTTTCGTATTTTGCCTTCAGCATAACCGCGTTTCCCGGCCCAACAGGGTCAGGAATGTGAACGATTTTAATGTCATCTTCAGGTATCCCGGCAACCTTCGAAAGCCTGTCCTTTTCACGTTCGGCAATGTTAAGTTTCAGGTAAGACAGAAGAATTTCGCCTCGTATCGAAAGCCTTTCGCCGCGTTCGGTTAATGAGAAATCAGATTGTTCGTTTGTGTGTGGAGTTATCGCCGCATGAATTTCACCTCCGCCCGCCGGATAGAAACCATGTTTTTTCAGGTTTAATGACGCGTTAAATCCGAGCCTTGCGATTAACGGAAGAAACGAATCAATGATAAAATCCGCCGGGGGGGCCATGGGGTTATGAGTGCCTCCTGTCAGCGTTACAGTTGATTTTTCGGGCGCGAAGAAAAGAACAGGCAGGACGGTTTGGAGTACGAGCAGAGTGGAACCGGCTGAATCTATCCGGAATTTATAATTGCCATGCGCTATCGCATGCGGCCGGAATTCGAGTACCTGCGAGTTTAACGCGTTTCCCATGCATTCAGCGCCTGTAATTTCTGCTGCGGCGTTGACGCATGTCAGATGTTGTTTACGCAGTCCCGGTTTAGCGCGGTTGGCGCGGATGTTTTCTATGCGGAAGTCCTGGCCTGTAATGGCGCTCAGAGCCAATGAAGACCTTAGTATCTGTCCGCCGCCTTCTCCGAATGAACCATTTATTGTCAGCATAGTTATATCTGCAGTGGGAAAGTAGGGTTACGGGGTTACCGAGTTATAATATCAAAGAGCAATTTTTTTTCAAGTAAAGGTTAGTTAATAAACGTATCGCCTCAGTAGAGGTGGCATTAAAGGACGTTAGTAGCCCAGCCATTTATGGCTGGGGTATGAAAAACTGAGAAATATGGAGGGCATTCATGCCCTTAACATAACGCCATGAATGGCGTAAGTATTAGGCTTTTGGC
>JACRIJ010000088.1 GCA_016220095.1 Planctomycetota bacterium
AGAGCATAATATACTTGACATTTGAAGGTAGCCGCAGGCTTTAGCCTGCGCTTAGAATCCAGTATTACAGCGCAACCTAAAGGTTGCGGCTACCTTAGCGCTGGCTATAAATGCCAAGTATATTATGCTCCGAGTGATAACTGTCTGAAATAAGTATAGCATAAAATTCATATATGTCAATAATTTTCTTGGGGGATATCGTAAGGCCTCAGTGAAGGTCGCAATTTCATAAAAATCAAATACAGGATTTTGTAGAGACACGCGATCGCGTGTCTCTACAGAGTTTGATTGCTTTTTAATTCTTAAAAGCGATCTTCATTGAGGCGATACGGGATATCGGTTTATCCTGCGACTGAGCCCAGTGGGCGATGGAGTCCTGAGGCGTGCCGAAGGAAGTGAAACGAAGGGCAACGCCGAAAAGAAGGCGGATTGACGGAATAAACGGATGAAAACGATGAAATGCCTATTGTAGGGGCAGACCTGTGTGTCTGCCCCAAACGAAATGCCGGTGTCATTTTTAACAGGCGAACATACGGACGAGGGCGAACACAACTGTTTTAATGGGCGAACACATAGGTTCGCCCCTACGGATTTCGTATTTTCTGCGTTTCGTTCGTCTATCGTCGCTCGTCGTTTCGTCCCTCGCTACTCGATACTGGTTACTCGCTACTGCGTAATGTTCTTTGAAAACACATGTTTTTATCTCTGGCGGAAGCCGATCTTCGGCTTGGGTTCAGGCTCAGGCGGCGCCATCAACTGGCGGATGGCGTCAAAGATTGACTTGATTTGGGAATCGTGGCGCTCAAACTTTCTTTCCAGTTCGTTTAGTTTATGCGCGAAATCCTTGTGTGACGCGAGTATCTGCCGCAGTTTTACGAATGCGCGCATAATGGCGATATTGACCTGGACGGCCCGCTTACTGCGCAGGACACTGGAAAGCATTGCAACGACTTGTTCGGTAAAGGCATAAGGCAAAGAGCCGCCTAAGTATTTTATATGTGGTATCACATTCTGTGATACCAGCCATTCAGATTCGGCATGGCTTAATTGAAATACAAAATCATCAGGAAATCTATCAATGTTTCGTTTTACTGCCTGGATCAGCGCGCGCGTTTCCACTCCGTAAAGTTCCGCCAGATGCGGGCTTAACATAACCTTTTGCCCGCGAATCAGGAATATTTTTCTTTCCACGATTTCCTGCGGAATTAACGCGGCCGCCTTTCGGGTAGTCTTTAATTTTCTGTTCATCTTTTAATCTCCTTAAACATAGATGCTAAAACAATGCAATATCATAGATGCAAATTAAATTTATAGCATAAATATTGGGCATGTCAAGAAGAATTGCCAAAATCCGCTTCGGCGGATTTTGGGGCAGGGATAAACGGATGAAGACGACAAAATGCCTATTGTAGGGGCAGGCCTGCGTGTCTGCCCTTTTTTATTGGGAAATTGAAAGTTGTAAATTACAAATTTCAAAAGACTGTTGTTTCGCCGGATGTCTTACAGGGCATTAAATTCTTCAACTGTCATATTTGCCTGTTTTAGTAATTTCCGGAGAAGGCCGGGACCTAATTCGTTGTGTTGAGGAATAGATAATGTGTAAAGATACCCGTTTTTTATCAACATGACATGCGAGCCTTTCTGCCGCGATATTTTCCACCCTGAGCGGATGAATTTTTTTACTGCTTCCGAGCCGGAACATAACTTTAATTTTTCGGCCATTACACTGTGACCTCTACAGCTTTGGTTCTGTTAAAATGCGCTTTATGTTCCATGACTTCAAGCCAGCCCTCTATAGCTTCTTTAATATTTTCCAGAACTTCCCTGCGGGTTTTTCCCTGGGAAACACAGCCTGGAAATGCAGGAACTTCCGCTACAAAATATCCTTTTTCGTCCCGTTCTATTTTAATGTAAAGTTTCATGTTAATACTCCTGATAGCGAATTTTAACTATTCTGTTATAAGTATAGCATAATTTTTTCGAATGTCAATAAATTTTTTGCGAATTACGAATAACTCAAAATCCGCTTCGGCGGATTTTGGGGCAGGGATAACCGGATGAAAACGACGAAATGCCTGTTGTGGGGGCAGACCTGCGTGTCTGCCTTTTTTTATTGAAAATTGTAAAATGTAAATTTCAAAAGACTGTTGTTTTACCGGCTGTTTTACAATTTGATATTTGCAATTTTTAATTTGCAATAACTGGTTGGATATGCGAATGAGTGCAAACACATATGTACCAATGGGCGAACACACAGGTTCGCCCCTACGGATTTCGCGATTTCAGCGTTTCGTCCGTCCTCCTTATAACGAGAAGGCAGTATGAAGCAGGAAGAAGGCAGTCAGGCCGACGTATCGTTCATCGTCCGCCGTTCAACTGTCACCTGTTCACCTATCACCTTTCATCGTCGTCCCTCGCTACTCGGTGCTCGCTACTCGCTACTACGTTACCATTTCATCGGATCGGGTTCACCGAGCATTTCGCGTATATGGTCGTCTATGATGGCGTCGCGGTTTTTCTGGCGTTCTTTCTGGATTTCCACGGCCTTTTTCAAGCCAGCTTCCATTTCCTTTACGCCGCGTTCCTTGTCTTTTTCGCGAAGGTCAAAGAGTTCCGCTACAGCGGGCCGCAATTGTTTTTGTATCTCGGCTTTTTTCTCCGGGGTATCGGCTTCCCTGTAGGCCTTTGAAAGTTCAAAGCAATTTTTTCTCAAATCCTTTTTATGGACGACTTCTTTATATCTTTCCGGGTTTTCCTTTTCCATGTTTTCCATCTTTTCCATTTCCTTGCGGAGTTCTTTCATTTCATTGCGGAATTCTTCGGGGTTGTTTTCATGGAGTTTTCTGAGTTCCCTTGCCTTTTCAGGGTGGAATTCTTTTATAAATTCAAATACCTTTTCGCGCATCTCTTCCATTTGTTTCAATTTTTCCGGATTTGGCGGTTCCGGAGCATTGTTGCCGCGCTCATCCATGCGGCCTTCCGGGCCTTTATGGCCGGGTCCGTGTTCTTTCATACGGCCTTCAGGGCCTTTCTTATGGTCGGGGCCTTTATTATCCGGGCCGTGCATGGGTTTTTCGTCCATCATAGCAGGCATACCCTTTTTGCAATTCGGGCAGAAATTGCCGTCCGGGCCGGGTTCAAAATTTGCGGGTCCGTAGCCTGACATAGGGCCTCCGGGCATGGGTTCGCCGGCCATAGCCATAGGCGGCCCGAAATGCTGGTATCCCATAGGCGGTCCCTGCATCTGCCAGCCGGGCTGGTCCGCAAGCGGTCTTTCATAAGAACCGTAACCAGGATGCATCGCACATCCGACAGATGCCAGAAGGGCGGTTAATGACAACACGCATAATAATTTCATAAAACAATCTCCTAAAAACTTTACAGGAAAAATTTTCACGTAGTGAAAATTTACCATTTCATTGCTTCTTTGTCACCGAGCAATTCCTTAAGCCGGTCTTCAATGATGGCGGTTTTGTTTTCCTTCCGTTTCTGGTACATGTTTTTGAGTTCATTCAGTTGTGTTTCCAGCTTCTTAATTTCGCGTTCTTTTTCTTTTTCCCGCAGGTCAAAAAGTTCAGCCAGCATAGTTTGCAGTTGGGTTTTTATTTCGTCTTTCTTTTTGGCGTCTTCGGTTTCCCGGAATTGTTTTGCGAGATCCATGCTTTGTGATTCAAGTTTGTTTCTTTTGATTATATCAGCGTAAATGTCGGGATTGGTTTTTTTCAATTCCGTGAGTTCAGTCATCTGCCTGTATGCTTTTGTCAGCACATCGTTGTATTCCGCCGGACTGCGTTTTTCCAGTTTCTTAAGATTTTCCGCCCTGTCCGGAGAGAATTCCTGGATGAATTCCAGCACTTGCTGGCGTTCTTCTTCGGTCAGCTGGTGTACAGGCATAGGGCGGTTCTGGCCGGGGCCTCCTGGCTGGGGCGCATTCGGTCCGCCTTGCATGCCGGGGCCTTTGCCGGGTTCGCCTCTTCCGGGGCCCATAGGTCCCATGGGGCCTTTTTGGCCGGGCTGGTTCCAGGTATCTTCACCCGGGACCGGGGCCTTAGGCTGGTCTTTCGGCGGTTCCTGGGCTGAGACGATGCCCCAGGCAATTATTGTGAGAACCATCACTCCCGGAAGCCATTTCAAGTACTTCATATCCAAAATCTCCTAAATGTGTAAAAGAATTACAGTATTTCTGCCACGAAGACACGAAGAACGAATGATTACGATGACCAAATCAGCCACGAATGAACACGAATATACACGAATCCCTGCTAATTCGTATTCGTGTTTATTAGTGTGCATTCGTGGTTTCGGTGACGTTCGGCGTTTTTCATAAATCCTCGCGACTTCGTGTCTTCGTGGCAGAAATACGTATGGTTATTTAGAATTCAGTTAAGTCGTAATATAAGGAATCCATATTGGTTTTCATTTCCTGGACGGAATAATCGTAATACGAATCTGAAAAAGAAGGTTCCGGGTTTTCAAAATTATATCTGGCCAATTCAATGTTATCGGACATGATTGCGATTTTATCGTCATTCATATTTTCATCTTCAGGCGTTTCCTGCTGGAAAGACGCTGAGAGTTCGTCCAGTCCTGTTTTCAGCAATTCCACGGCAGTATCGGTTTTATCGTTCCATACGGATTGGTAAGAGGATGTTGAGGGCAGAGGGGCGGTGGTGAGCGGCGCGGAGCCGGTTGACCGAGGTCCGGCGGTTACGGGTCGGGTATCGGAGTGGTTAAGGGTAAACAATATAGTGACGCACACCAGCATTACGGCTGCTGCGGCGGAAATTGCGATTATTTTTGACATGAACGACCTGCGCCGGATGTTTGTGTCGTGAACAAGGAGCGCTTTTCCGTAGAGCATCTGGAAATCCCTTGGCGGTTTTTGCGCGGCCGGGATGCTGTTCAGGACGGTTTTATATGATTTCAATTCCCCGGCGCATTCCGGGCAGGAAGCTGTATGGGCGAGCAGTTCGCGCGCGGCATCTTCCGGCAGTTCGCCGGCGGCGTGGAGTACGATTTGATCCTGAAAAAATTCGCAATTCATAATGATTCCTTCCGTATAGTTTTCTTCAATGCCATCAAGGCGTACCGCATCCTTGCGAGGGCGGTATTGATGGGGCATCCCTGGATTTCGGAGATTTCCTTGAACGTCAGGTCCGCGTAAACCTTCAGAAGCACGACTTCTTTCTGTTCGTCCGGCAGGGCATTTATGGCGGCGCGGACTTTCTGGGAAAATTCGCGCGATTCCAGATTCTTTCCCGTATCTTCGCCGGACTGCACGAGTGAAAAATCAAATTCATTCGGGCCCGGCTGGTCTGATTTTTTCCGGTAAAGGTCAATATAGGTATTCCGTGCGATCCTGAAAAGCCAGTACTTGAATTCCGTTACGGGCCGGTATTTTTCAATATTGCCTATGACCTTGATTATGGTTTCCTGCGTCAGGTCTTCGGCGCGCGCGGCGTCGCCTTTAGTCAGGGAACAAAAATAGCCGAAGAGCGGATGGTAATGGAGCTCAAGCAGGGCGCCAAGGGCCTTTCTGTCACCGTTTATTGCCTGCGCGAGCAGATTACTTTCTCTGGAATCCATAGCCGGTATTTACCTTATAAAACGCAAAGGAAATGGAATTTATTGTATCATTATATAAATTTTCCGGCTAAATGCAAAAAAATACTTGACATGGTATTGGCAGTAGCCCAAAGTGCGTTTATTATATGCATAAATCAGCGAAGCTGATTTATTTCCACGGCCCCTTCATCAGCCGTTATCCGCAGTTCTATATCCTTTCCCGCATAGTAATCCAGCACCTTTTTAAATATAAAGCTGTTTGATGTGCTTACAATTGCCGTTTTGGGAGAAACCATGTCTATAAACGGCGGCCAGAACGATGTTTCTCCGCCGTGATGGGGTACCATAAGGATATCGGATTTCAATTCATTTCCTTTTCCGGCAAGGTACGATAATTCGGCAATTTCCGCGTCACCGGCGAATAAAATGCTTTTTCCGCCGCATGTAATCTTCAGTACCATTGAAAGGTCGTTGTTTTTCGCCGGTTCCGCGCGCTTTTTTGCCGGGGCTAATGCCTTTACTCTGCAATTGCCGTCCTGCATTAGTACGGTTCCATCCGTTGCATAAAGCCATGTCCCGCGGAATCCTTTTTCCATAATCAAATTTTTCAGCAAAGCGCCTTTTGGATTCGTATCAAAAAAGGGAGTTACCCATATCTGCTTTATGCTGAAGCGGTCAACCAGCGATAAGACGCCGCTTATATGGTCAATATCCGGATGCGACAGTACAAGGGCGTCAATTCCCGTGAAACCGTTTTTCCACAAATACGGCGCCATGACATTTCGGCCTACGTCAAAATTTCCACTCGTGCCCGTATCATAAACCATGATCCTGCCGTCCCTGAAAAATACGCAGGACGCGCATCCTTTTCCCACATCCAGCACCGCAAGGCGTTCCTGCCGGATTTTGCCTTGAAACCCCGCGAAATACAATACGGTTATTATAGCCGCTCCTGAAAGCACTGCGGCAAAATCCCGTTTTCTTGCAGGTTTTTTCCTCTTTCTGACAACATGCATATAATACGCATATAAGCCGGCTATGAGCGCGTAATAAACCGCCAAGGCCCATAAATGCAGGTCCGGCATATAAAAAAATCCGAATTTGAATGCCGCGCATCTTTCTACGATAAACATCAGCACGGAGCTTAAGAATTGCACGATTGTATAAACCGGGTACCATAGAAAAACCGGTAAGGTCAGCAACGGCAATGAAATAAGCCCTGCAATCAATATAAGCGTGACTATCGGCGATAAAAGAATGTTTATGAAGACAACAAAAAGCGTTGTCAAATGGAAGTGATAGAGCACTATGGGAAGCGTTCCTATGCAGGCGCTCAAGGAAGTTGCGAAGGCGGTCCGGATGCCGCGCATTAACGAATCTGCCATCATGGCCAATTTTGTTTTTACAATAGGAATGGCTTTTTCCTCCGGCGGCGCTTTGAAAAGAATCCGCTCCAGCATGGGTTCCAGTATGATTATGGCAAGCACCGCCGCAAATGATAATTGAAATCCCATGCTGAAGAGTTCATTCGTATCGAAAATTAATATTACGATTGCCGAAAGCGCCACCGCATTGACGGCATTTTTTTTTCTTCCGGCAAGATCGGCGCCTATGTACGCCAGCGCCATTATCGCAGAGCGCACAAGCGGCGACTGGAACCCGACAAGCAATACATATAATATTATTATAGCGATAAGCACTTTGCTTAAAAACCTGTCTCTTACCTGGAATCTCAGCAGAAAGAACCATATTGTAGCGATGAGCAGGGCCAGATGCAGGCCGCTTACGGCAAAAAAATGCACCGTGCCCGTTTTCATCAGGGAATCCATGAATTCATTGTCAAGTTCGCCTTTTGCGCCAAGGACAAGGCTGTTCAGTATTGCGGCTGTTTCTTCGGGGAAGCATTTGGCGACCCTTTCCGCTACATTGGCTCGTATCTGCAGGATGCGGCTTTTAAAAGACCGGTTCCTTCTTGTCCGGATTATGCCGCTTTCGGAAGTTACGGAAACCGTACGGAATATTTTTTTTCTTTGCATGAACTTCGCGTAGTCGAATTGGCCTGGATTGGTCTGAGTACGCAGGGGTTTAATCAATCCTGCAATCGTAACGGAGTCCGTTTCGGCAACCGACGGGGCGAAGTTGTAAAAATTGACCTGCAAAAGCCCCGAAGCCCGGATGATTTTTCCGCTGATTTTCAGCGTTTTTACTTCCATTACGAAATGCCCCCTGACAGGCGATGGGAAAAGGAGGCGGGGTCCCGGAGTTTCCGTATTCCCGTTGTCATCAGCAGGATATATGTACACGGGTTCGGTAATTTTTCCGGTTATGACAGCCGGGATGTCTTTCGCGGGCAGGTTTTTTATATGGTTTTCCGGAAAAACATTGTGCGCACTGCAAAGAAAAATCCCGAATGGCGTCATTACGGCGGAAAGGAGGAATAAGTTCAAATAGAAATGCGATTTTTTTCTCAAAATAAAAAACAATACGCAACACAGGCATAAAGACAATATCAGAAATGCCTGCCAAACGCGCGGTTGGAACGCGAATTCGTAAATCAGAATTCCTGTTGCTATGCCGGAAGCGGTTGTTGTAAGAGGGTGCCTGGTTAACATGTCTAAGAGTCCGGAGTCTACGTTCGACCTTCATTCTTCATTTTTCCTTTTTCGTCTGGAGTCAGGAGTCTGGCCTTACGTCTTTTCCTCTTTCCGAAATTATGGTTTTTTAAATGATTAATGAATCCCTGAGTTGATTTAGAAACTTCTTCAGCTGATTTTGTAAAATTGCAAATCAGGATTGTCAATATCCTGTATTTTTTCCATGCCTCAATTTCTTCAAATTTTACAATAGTAGTCATAGCTAATACTTCAAAGATAGCATATTCACCGGTAAATTCAGTCCGTTATTCAGGGGTTCATGACCCTTGAATCATGACTTCAGACTCAATAGTCGTGACTCCGGACTCTAGGCTCTTGGACTCATTTCAGCAGTCTTGCGCCCGCCCAATCGGCGAAATCAAGGATGTCGCCGTCATTTCCCCAGTCCACAATGAATGTGAGTTCATTGGAATTGCTTACGTTGATATGGATTTCCCTGGCCTGGTCGCCATAGTTCATTATGCCGCTGTTAAAAAGTTCCTTGCCGTCGGCAAGTATTATAAACGCGACGGAACCGCTGAAGGTCTGGTTTTTGGAAACGTCATCCAGCCCTATAGTGCATTGAAACCGGCTGAATTTTCCGTCAAGCTTATACGTAAGTTCTGTTTTGGAATGCGCGCTGATGCCCTTTCTGTATTTGACGCCGTTTATGAGAAGCGGGCCGGCGTTCAGTGCGTTTTTGTCCCTGGCCCATGTATAGAAAGGCGCGTCACTGCCGAAATACGATTTTGTTTTTTCAGAGGCAGGCGTTATATCGGAAAGATAAACGCATTTTCCGTTCTTAAAATAAATACTGCTTACGGATGCGAGAGGAATTGCGAGGGTTTCCTTGTAAAAAGTTGAAACTGTCAGGGTTTGTTTTTCATTGTCTAGTGAAATAATCTTGCCGGTAATCTTGTATTCGGTATATGAGCCGGTAATGATAGAGATAAGCTCGTCCGGTTCGGCCGGCGGCCTGGCAATCTGGAAGAATGATGCCGCGTAAATATCCGAGGTTTTGTACGGAATTTCTTTTTTGAACAGGGAAGATTTAAACATAATGGCTTCCGCGGATACGGATTTGACCACGCCTATGTCGGTATCGCCGTTTGTCAGGTAAACGGTGTCTTCGGAGGATTTGGGGAAATCCTTGTTCAGCGGCACGGCGGGATTGGAAGGAAATATGATGCCCGCGATATTTTCAAACTTGATTTCGTAACCGTCTTTGAACTGGGTTTTCAGCAGTATTGACGATGACGAACCGTCTGCCAATTCTCCCGGCAAAATGTCGCCGTTTGTAAGCACGATCTTCGCGTTGGGCGTGAATTCGGGCAGAGGGTTTGTTTCGGGAAATGAGATTTCGGCGATTTCGTCAAGCGGCAGGGAGAAGGCCTTCTGATCCGCTGTGAAAGCCAGCTTGTTGTCGCCGGACAATCTGACGGCGTCCGTTGAATACTGCCTGTCCGTTACGTCGTAAATCTTATATTCCGCCTTTGCGACGGCGTTAAGCAGTAAAACTATGATTATGGCCCATGAATATTTCATAACCGTTGATTATATATTTGCGGAAGAAAAAAGCAAATAAATTATAAAAATCTGGACAAATACTTGTTCCGCAGTTATAATACGCACAAGGACGCATGCGGTTTGGCCGCATATGAAAAAAGCGCCGGAAAGCTTCATTAAGGAGCCGTTTGTTTATGCTGAAAAAATTAATCGGAATAACGCTGACCCTGGCATTAATCGCGGGCTGTTCTTCGCAGAAGGACGAAAAGGCCGCGGCAGGAACGGGCGGTTCACATCCGGCGGCGGCTGAAAAACGTACGGCAGGCGCGGCGCCGGAAACGGACCCGTCAGGGTTCATGGCGGAATTGAAAGAGGAACTCGGCAACGGCTATGTCATTGAATATGAAAAACCGTTCGTTATCGCGAGTAATATATCAAAAAGCGAATTTGACCGTTTCAAAGAACAAACCATAAAAGACTGCGCTGAAGCCATGTATAAGGATTTCTTTGAAAAAAGGCCCGAAGGCCTTTTCAAGGTTTACCTTTTCAAGAACGCGGCAACCTATGAGGAATACTGCGTGAAAAAATTCGGCCATAAGCCGAGTTCGCCGTACGGCTTTTTCAGGGATGACATTGACAGCCTTATCATGAATATCGCCACCGGCGGCGGCACTCTGGTGCATGAAATGGTGCATGCCCTTATAAGGCCGGATTTCCCGGACGTGCCCGCGTGGTTTAATGAAGGCCTTGGCTCGCTTTTTGAGTGCTGTAAAATAGACGGCGGCTCCCTGCGCGGAGAAAAGAACTGGCGCTATCCCATACTCATGGACGCGGCGGATAAGAATAAGCTTGTGCCGTTAAGAAAGCTTTTTGCGACATCGGACAGCGAATTTTACGGAGATAATTCCAGCGCTAATTACGCCCAGGCAAGATACTTTTGCATGTACATGCAGGAAAAAGACTGCCTGCCGGCATTTTACAGGCAGTTCCGTGACAATTTTGCCGGCGATAAAACCGGAATTAAATTTATTGAATCATTATTCGGTAAAAATATTGATGCCATTGATAAGGAATGGCGGGAATGGATTAAGACGCTGTAGGTTGCGGGCCTGTTTTTTGATTCTCAATCTTTAACGAAGTATGAAGAATGAAAAATGAAGAATGAAGGACGGATATAGTAGTGAGTAGCGAGCGCCGAGGGACGATGATGGGCTATACGACGAAACGAAATCACAAAAACGCATTAATAAACTTTTAAAATGGTTAAACAGCTATGAACATAAACCTTCCATTGATAATTGAACAGCGAATCACAGAATTGCTTGGAATATCCGGGCTTCACATGTTCAATCAATCCGTGCACAAAAAACGGTTGAACGCCCTCAGGGAGCAGATGGTTTCCCTGTCCGATGATTTCGCCGGATTCAAGCGCACTGAAGACGATTATTCCGACGCGTATTTCGCGTATAATTTTCCGTTTAACCTGATGAAGAGTTTTTTGGTCGCGGACAGGATGAAGCGCGACGGGGCATTCGGCGGGTTGGCTGAAAAAAAAGAATTCGCGATTTTAGACATCGGATGCGGCGACGGGGCGGGGATGTTCGGCCTGGCCCTTAGCCTGGCGGAAGACTGCCGCTCTGCGCACTTCAGCCTGACCGGGGTGGATTCGTCGGGAATTATGCTGAACAAATGCAGGGAAATGCGGGAGGCAGTGATCGGGTCTTTGCGCGGCAATGCCGACATTAACTTTTTATGTCGGTCCGTTGACGTCAATATAAATTCCGGTTTTGCGGGAAAATACGACGTGATAATTCTCGCTAATTCCCTTCTGGAAATCATTCCCGGCGGATCCGTGCCGATGGAATTCATAACAGGCCTTTTCGGCATGTTGAATGAAGGGGGCGCAATCGTAATTATAGAGCCGGCTTTAAAAGAATCCGCCAGGCGGTTGATGGCCTTAAGAAACGAATTGACGGGAAACGGCGGTGGCCGCGTGCTTTCGCCTTGCCTGCACGGCGCAGTGTGCCCGCTTCTGGAGATAAAAAGCCGCAATGAATGGTGCCACCAGTCTTTGCGCTGGAATCCGCCGGTTCATATAAAGATACTTAATCAGGGATTGGATAGGGAGATTGATTTCCTGAAATTTTCATATCTTGTTATCGCGAAGAACGGGCGCAAAGAGCCGTCAAACGGCTATCTGGTCGTCAGCAATCTGTTGATGGAAAAGGGCAGGAAGAGGTGTTTCCTCTGCACTTCACAGGGCAGGGTGGAATTGGTAAGGCTGGACAGGCATAAGACCGAAACTAACAGCCGGTTTGATGTTATTCATAAGGGAGATGTACTGGAGTTGCAGAATCACGCCGAACTCAGGCCGCAATATTGGAATGTAAAAGAAGATTCTAAGATTACAATATTTTAAGATTGGAAGATTACGGACGCTAAAAGGCAAAATGTGTTATATTTAGGGGAAAACAATGATTTCGGTTACGGGTTTATCTAAGAAATACAATTCGTTCTATGCATTGTGCGATGTGAGCATTGAAATACAGGACGGCGAAATATTCGGATTGCTTGGTGCGAACGGGGCAGGTAAAACAACTCTGCTTAACTGCCTTACGGGACTTTTATATCCCACAGCCGGCGAAATAAAATTTAACGGGTTGTGCAGGAACAAGGATTCCCTGAAAATAAAAAAGAATCTTTTTTACATACCGGATATGCCATTTATCTATCCCGCATGGACTCCGGAAAAATACCTGAAAACCATCGGCGCATTGTATGAAGTGCGGCAGATTGATATTAAAACAAGAATAGAATATCTTCTGGAAGAATTTAATATAAGCGGATTGATAACCACACCCGTGCAGTTTTTCTCGCGAGGGGAATTTTATAAGCTTGCCGTTTGCGGGGCATTGATTACGGATGCTAAATACCTGCTTTTTGACGAGCCGTTCGCGTCTGGCATTGACGCCGGAGGCATTATAAACCTTAAAAAACATTTACAGATGAGAAGCCGCGACGAAAACGCAACAATAATATTTTCCACGCAAATACTTGATGTGACGGAGCGCATTTCTGACAGAATTGCTATTGTTGAAAAGGGAAAGCTTGTCGGGTGCGGTCGCATCAATGAACTGCGCGAGCAGGCGCGTTTGGAATCCGGTTCCCTTGAGGATGTCTTTGGACAGCTGATGGAAAACAAGAAACCCAATGAAGAAAATCGGTAACAGGCAAGGCAGATATGCGAAATTGAAAGCACAAGCCGGCAGGCTGGAAAATTTATTCCTGCCAATACTGCCTGCGTTTTTTATGACCGTGCTTTTTGCAAATATTTCAGAAGAACTGAATCAGCGGGAATGCTGGAATTTGCTTTGCCTTGTTTGGAATATTGCATTTTATTATTTTGCGGCCTATCTGGCAATGCTTGTTATTTCCGAACTCTATACCGCGCCTGACCTTGGATTCCTGTATTCACTTCCTGTGGACGGGTGGTATATTTGGCGGTTTAAAATAAAAATTGTCTTGTCCAAGTTCGCTTCTTTTGCGATCTTTCTGGTTTCAATTGTAATATTTACGACATTGCTTAACGGCATTGCAATTCTGCCTTTTGCGATAATAATATTCGCAGTTAATTGCGTCCTGATAATTACAATCGCTTTTGTTTTGACGTGTTTTTATTTCAAAACACCCGTGATTTACTGGGCAAGTCATACATTAATCCGAACGGCATTGGTGATATTTCTTTTTTCATTGGTATTGTTTTATAAAACTGCCGCGAATATTGTGGAATGGGATAAAGTATTGATTTTTTCGCCCGCGACATGGTCGGTGATGGCGTTGAAACAAGCTTGCCTCGGCAGGTATTTTCCCGTAAGCCTGGGCATTGTTGCAGCGGCAGCGGCTGCGAGCGTGATAACATTGTTCAAATTACGGATGCTTGTTTCTAAATATTATAATGTTGATTTAATACCGTCATATATTGAAGCAATTAAGACTGCGCGTGTGAACAAATTCAACAACGCGGATTTGTTTACTGCCGAAGAACTGAAAAGAATCAATGAGAAGAATGGCGGTGTTTCCAGCAGTGGCGCGGACGCAACGGAAAAAGACGTGAAATTGTCGTATAGGATAGAGAAATATTTCGCTTTTACGGACAAAATGTTTCTGGGAAAACTTTCGGACAAGGCCAAAGCGGTTTATGATATGGTGCTGAATCCGGCCCCGGACATACTGGCAAGAGCTTGCAGGGGAACCATATACGTAAATTTAATGTTAACCGCGTTGCTGTTGGTTTACAAGGCACTTATAGCGTTTAATGTTATACCAGAAACTTATCTGACTACGGCTATCATAGGGCCGCGGCTTGGTTTGATTTCAACCATTCTGCTGTCAATGGTGCCGGCATTTCTTTTGCCGGAAATGGCTTTCGCCACGATGCAGTTAAGGCTGGCAAAATACCCGCCGGCGGAACTCTTTCCCATAAGCATAGTAGAGATATTAATGATAAGTTTATACCGCAGTTTTGCGTTCGCGTTTATATTTATTTGCAGTGTCATTATATTCGGTTTCTTGAATGCCGTTATTGACGAATTCGGATTTTACCGCAGCAATTTGACGGCACATGCTGAAATAGTGCTGGTTGCGTGCGTAATTATCATAACCTTTTCAATGGTAAGAATGCTATTTTATTTGAGTTCTTTCTATGCGCCGGCGAAACATAAAATTCTCTTGTGGTTTTTAAGACTGCCTGAAGGGCTGTTGCTGGTGCTAAGCGGGGCGGCTGTTGCCATGGCGTGCCTTCATGCGGCCGTAAGGCTGACAGGCGGAGACTTTTTGTTGTATAACTACCTGCCCGGCATGAAAATATGCATTGCCGTCCATATGGTTACGTTAATGCTTTACGTGGCTTTATATGTGATTCTATACGGGAGAAGAAGGTTTGACATGATAAAGCAAATTGAAAAGAAAGGAGTTTTCGCATGAAATTGACATATAAAACCGAAAATATTTACGACATGCCGAAGCTTTTCTGCCCGTTTGAGCGGGAAACTATAAACGGCAGGTATGTAGTGGTGCCGAAAATAAAAGACGAATTTCGCTGGGTATTTACCGGCGAATCCATAGCCACGGATAAGCTTGACGGTACGGATGTAAGCATCTGCGTGAAAGACCACGATGTTCTGAGCATACATAACAGGATGAATCCCATTAAGATATTCAGCCATAACGGCGGACGGTTCGTGGAGGGCATCATACAAGCCATAGAAAGGGAATATGTAAATCTGGATAAATCGGATGACGGGCAGTACTTTGGCGAACTCATAGGGCCGGTAGTGAACGGCAACCCGTACCAGTTGGAAAAACATCTTTGGATGCCGATATCGGTTATCAGGGAAAGGTATTATTATAAATTCTGGCCGGAATTTGCGAAAGAACTTCAGGGAAAGACCGACGCGGAAATTTTTAACAAGATGAGCGATTTATTTAAGGGCTTATGGAGCATTTATAAAAGGTCTCGCAAGATACAGGGCGAAGTGAATGAAAATACCGGTTTTGAAGGCCTCGCGTCCGAGGGGATCGTTTTTTTTAGGGCCGGCCAGGACGTGGCGCTGACAAGCTATGAAAACAAAACAACCTCGCTCCAGATGTGCAAATTGCGTAGGGATATGTTCAGCTGGTTTAAGGGCGATGAGAGAAGTAAGAGGACTGATGAAGGAGGAAAAATGAAGAATGAAGGACTGGACGAAAGGTGATAGGCATAGGGAGGTTTTTGAAATGAACAAGGCAACTCTGGCAATCAAATTAAATAATACGATTATTAATCGGCTGAAAAAATTCTGCCTTGAACTCGGAATTAAATACGGCTTTCTTGTGGAAAAGGCGATTAATGAATTATTAGACCACGAGGAACTCAGGGATGATATTTTTGACATCAAATCATCGCAATCGCAGGAAAAAGATGCCGTGCCTTTTGAAACATATTTGAGGCGGCGTAATGTATAATATCCAAATAATACCGGCGGCTTAAAAGGACATGAACAGCCTGCCTGTATTTATCTATAGAATTAAACACCGGAAAGAAGCTTGTAAATAGCGCATAAACCGCTTTTCATTGCCTTTTAATACTGTTTGTGATAACATTGCCATAATGAATACGCGCAATAATTACGCCTTTATAGACAGCCAGAATCTGAATCTTGCAGTACGTGAACAGGGTTGGAGATTGGACTTCAAAAGGTTCAGGATATACTTAAAAGATAAATATGATATTACAAAAGCATTTATCTTCATAGGTTTCGTGGGAACAAATCAAGGCTTATATACTGCGCTACAGGAAGATGGTTATATTTTAATTTTTAAACCGACATTATCTCTTCCAGACGGAAAAGTGAAGGGGAACATAGACGCCGAATTAGTCCTTCATGCTATGATAGAATATGCAAATTATGATAAAGCCGTTATTGTTACAGGTGATGGCGATTTCTTTTGTTTGGTTGAATATCTGAAGAAGAATGATGAACTTTTAAGACTTTTTATTCCGGACAAGAAAAAGTTTTCGTCGCTTCTTAGGAAATTTACTCCTGATATGGTTTTTGTGAATGAATTAAAAAATAAGTTGGAATATAAATAAAAAAGAGAGGCATTACCTAGGGACGAAACCCTTTGGATGGCCTCTCATCGTGATTGTATATATAATATAACATTATTTTTTTTTTGTCAAGAGAAATTTTGAAGAAAGGCTTGTTTTTATGGTAGACAAAACATCGGTTCCCCGCAAAGAAATCAAGTCCTCCGGCCAGATGAAAAAAATCATGTCCGATTATTTCTATGAACTTGACGGCGCGGCAAAAAACAAATCGCGCAAAATCGCGTGGTGCACAAGCGTAGGGCCCGCGGAACTCCTGCGCGCCATGGGTTTCCTTGTTTATTTCCCAGAAAACCACGGCGCTATGCTCGGAGCTTCGCGCGTCGCTACCGACCTTATACCGGTTGCCAATGCCATCGGCTATTCGCCCGATATCTGTTCGTATCTGACCAGCGACGTGGGCTCATACCTGAAAAAACAAACGCCTCTTTCAAGGGCGTATCCCGGCATAGATTCCGTCCCGCGGCCGGACGTTCTCGTGTACAATACCAATCAGTGCAGGGACGTTAAAGACTGGATGGCGTGGTTCGGCAGGGAATTCAAAGCGCCTTGCATAGGCATAGAAACCCACCGCGGCGTAGGCGAGGTAACCGCGGCCCATGTAAAAAGCATCGCTGAACAGACTAAGGCGCTGATACCGGCGCTTGAAAAGGTTTCCGGCAGGAAATATGACGAGTCCGAAATGAAAACAGTCATGGCATTGTCAAAGGAATGCAGTGTCCTCTGGCGTAAAGTATTGGAGACCTCAAGCGCAGTGCCGGCGCCTTTGAGCTTTTTTGACAGTACCATTCAAATGGGGCCCGCGGTAGTCCTGCGCGGCACCCGGCAGGCGGTGGATTACTACAAATCGCTCCTTGCCGAACTTGAAGAGCGCGTGAAAAACAAAGAAGGCGCCGTGGAAGGCGAAAAAATCCGGCTCTATTGGGACGGCATGCCGGTCTGGGGCAAACTCCGCCCTATGTCTGAACTCTTTACCGGCCTGAAAACCTGCGTTGTCGCATCTACATATTGCAGTTCGTGGGTCTTTGACGCCTTTGACCCGGCAGAACCCTTTGAAAGCATGGCCCGCGCTTACATAGAACTCTTCATCGTCCGCTCCGATGAGTATAAGGAAAAGTACATAGAAAATATGATTAGGAAGTATAAGGTGCACGGGTTGATTTTCCACGACGCGAAAACCTGCCCGAATAATACGAATTCACGTTACGGCATGCCGCAGAGACTGCAGGAACGCCTCGGCATACCTTATATAATCATCCCGGGCGACCTGAATGATTTGAGATGCTATTCCGAAGAACAGACGAAAACGGCAATTGAAGCGTTTATAGAACAACTCAACAATATTTAATGATTTGGTGATCTGGTGACTGGATGATTGACGACGGACGATTGACGATTGACGATTAACGATTAACGACTGACGATTAACGACTGACGACTGGCGACTGACGATAGCTGACTGGCGATTGACGACTCACGACTGACGATTTACGACGTCGTAAATCGTCGCCAATCATTAAATCACCAGATCTTCAGATCACTAAATCTAAGAACGGAGATTAACTTGCATGGATAGTGAAGAGCTTAAACAACGCACTAAGGTATTTGCTGTGGATGTAATTAGAGCGGTAGAAAAATTTCCGCGTAATAGAAGCGGGGATATTATTGCAAGGCAAATAATAAGATCCGCAACTTCTATAGGTGCAAATTATCGTGCCGCATGCCGCGCCCAGTCTAAAGCACATTTTATTTCAAAATTAAGTATTGTTGAAGAAGAAGCGGATGAAACATTGTATTGGTTGGAATTGGCGGTAGAAAGCAATATTGCCGGAAGCGATAAAATTAGTAATATCCTGAAAGAAGCTGACGAATTAACAGCAATATTTTCTGCATCCAGAAGAACGGCAAGAATAAACCTCAAATGATTTAATGATTTGGTGATCTGGTGACTGGATGATTGACGACGGACGATTTACGATTGACGACTGACGACGGACGATTAACGACGGACGACAAGCAATTTATACTTACGGCTCTGATAATGCCCGACAGGATAGCCATGGGCGAAGCTTATGGTTGGATTCAAGGAAACGAACTAAACATGAATGGGTTTAATGTAATAAAATCCAACATTTACTTGACAAGTTACCTTACGCATGGTATAATTAGGATTAAGCGTGGACCTTTGTATAAAAACAAGGAGAATCTTATGGTAACCATAGGTGAAAGAATACGGGAGATAAGAGAGCGGGCGGGGATGAGCCAGCAGAAACTGTCGGAATTGTTAGGCGTTTCCAGGCCGACAATATCCCAGTTGGAGGCCGGCTCAAGAAAGATCTGTACGGAAGAACTGGAGAAATTGGCCGGTATTTTCGGGATGTCCGTTGACGGGCTTTTGCATGCCGAAAAAGAGCCTGAGGTGGTTCTTGAAAAACCGCTGAAAGGCGGGGCGGAAGACGCCGCTATCCGGATTAGCGTGCCGCAAAAAAATCTGAAAAAATTCCGCGAGGTACTGCTTTACATCCTCAACAAAATAGGCTCCAAACCCAATATCGGTGAAACTGTAATTTATAAACTGCTGTATTTTATTGACTTTGATTTTTACGAAAAACACGAAGAGCAGTTGATTGGCGCCACATATATCAAAAACAAGTTCGGCCCCACGCCCGTTGAGTTTAAGAAGATCGTTGACCGGATGATTCAGGACGAGGAAATTGAAAAGATCAAGAGCAATTTCTTCCAATATGAACAATGTAAATATCTTCCCCTTAGAGCGCCGGATCTTTCCGTATTGAGAGCGGATGAAATCAAGATAATAGATGACGTTCTTAACAGATTATCCGATATGAACGCAAAGCAAATCAGTGCTTATTCCCACAACGATGTACCATGGCTGACGACGAAGGACGGGAAAAAGATTGATTATGAATCCGTTTTCTACAGGACTGCGGAATATTCTAAGAGGGACGATAATGAGTGAGTTTTCTGAAATTGCCCGCATTGATAAATTTAATAAGGACTTGAAACAGCTGGCCAAAAGATTTAGGACAATAGCAGAAGACCTGGATGTTTTTATTGAAAAT
This sequence comes from Planctomycetota bacterium, assembly GCA_016220095.1. Classification (GTDB taxonomy): domain Bacteria; phylum Planctomycetota; class MHYJ01; order JACQXL01; family JACRIJ01; genus JACRIJ01. The sequence goes on from JACRIJ010000088.1 coordinate 19,434, forward strand.
GAACTTATCCTTTATCACAAGCTGAAGATAGACAATAACGGCATATTTCGGATACAGGGGATGGATATTGAAAATCCAAGGATTTATAAGGCAAAGAAATTTGCCTGCCGCTCGTTGAAAGGAAAGGGCGCGCGTTCAGGCATCCGTGTTATTTACGCGTACTTTGAGGATGCGGACAAGATTGAATTGATAGAAATATATTATAAGGGAGATAAGGAAAATGAAGACGAGAACAGGCTTGTTGCCTATTGCAATAACCAAAAGGATAAATAACGGCAGGTTGGCGATTGGCGCGTGTCTGTCATAGCGATTGCAAATCAATGAGATATAAGAAGGTTCTTAATAGAGGGGGCAGGGGTGTGTCGTCAGTGTTAGGCGTTATCAAAATATCGTTCGTATCATTAAATTTCCTTTGACCTTCTACGCGCGTAATGCTTTAATTTGCATTGTCCTGACTTGTCAGGAAAATCGTTTTCCTTGTTTTTATCGCCATGAGCCGCCTCGGTATTTGAAAGCGATTGAAATGGATGTTAAGGCTCTTGAAGGTGATAGTGTAAAACTTTTGAGAGGGGTAGCACTGTGAATAAAAATATGCAATCAGCGCCAGAAAACAATTGCCTGGATCCCAATGCTCTTTTTAAGGAGATTCGCGGGCTTATCATTTCAGCAAGGCGAACAGTCGTCAGAAACATTGACACCATTCAGGTGATTACTAATTTTGAAATCGGCCGTAGGATTGTTGAATATGAACAAAAAGGAGAAAAACGGGCGGAATATGGCAAAGCGTTAATTGAGAAACTCGCTGATAAATTAACGAAAGAATTTGGGAAGGGTTTTTCGGTAACGAATTTGAAATTGATGAGGCAATTCTACCTTATGTATGCCGGCAGAATTGGTCAGACAGTGTCTGGCCAATTATTAAGTGATTCTAAAAGCCAGACGCTGTCTGACCAAACACAAAATAAGCTAACGCCGTTAAGCTGGTCGCATTATGTTTTTCTAATGGGTTTAAAAGATGCTGACGAGCGCAATTTTTATGAGATTGAAGCCGGTCAGCAAAACTGGTCGCTTCGGGAAATGGAACGGCAATTCAATGCCGGTTTTTACGAACGCCTTGCCTTAAGCCGCAGTAAAGGTGAGATTAAGAAGCTTGCAAAAGAAGGGCATGTTGTCACAAAACCGCAAGATCTGCTTAAAGAACCGTATGTTTTAGAATTCCTTGGACTTGATGAAAAGGCTGGCTATTCGGAATCGGATATGGAACATGCCCTCATTGATAAACTTGGGCAATTTTTGCTTGAACTGGGTAAAGGCTTTTTGTTCGAAGCGCGCCAAAAGCGCTTCACTTTTGACGAGGATCATTTCTTTGTGGATCTGGTTTTTTATAACCGTCTGCTTAAATGCTATGTACTGATAGATTTGAAAATAGGCAAACTGACACATCAGGATTTAGGGCAGATGCAGATGTATGTAAACTACTTTGATAGATATTTAAAAACAAAAAAATAAAAACCGAAAGACGAGACTTAAAAAGACTTGTTACGTAGCTGATAGAGTGCAAGAATTACAGGTGAAACCATTTATTCGCGTAATCAGCCTATCACACTAACATTCTATCGCCTTTCCCCTATCGTCCGTCTTTCATTCTTCCTCCTTCGTCAGGTCGTTGCGTCTTGTTAAGGTCTCGTAGAGTCCCTGTTCAAGAACGTCCGCAGTCCGCGTTTTGTTTACTGACGGGTTACCCAAATCATCAAATTTCCTTTGACCTTATGCGTATATAGTGCTTTAATTTGTCTTATGCAAAGGTATTACGCGGGCATAGACATCGGCGCGTCAAGCGCTAAGGCGGTCATCATTGACGCGGCCGGGAAGATCCTCGGCTCGGCTATCCGTAAATCCGGGGCCGACCTTGCCAAATCCGGCGGGGTCGTTTTTGAAAAGGCCATGGAATTGGCTAAATTAAAACCGGCTCAAATTGCGCTCGTTGCTACCACCGGTTACGGCAGGACTAACCTGTCTTTTGCCAATCAGACCATCACCGAAATCACATGCCACGCCCGCGGGGTTTACCATTATTTTCCGCGCGCCATTACCATCATAGACATCGGCGGCCAGGATAACAAGGTCATCAAACTCGGCAAGAACGGCAAGGTGCTTAATTTCAAGATGAACCGCAAGTGCGCCGCGGGCACGGGCGCTTTTATTGAAGAAATCGCGTATAAAATGGATATTCCTTTGAAAGACCTTAACGCGCTTGCTAAAAAATCCACTAAAAACCTTCAATTAGGCAGTTATTGCACCGTGTTCACCGCTACCGAAATACTTAGTAAAATCAGGGCGGGCGAAAAGGTTGAAGATATCATAAAAGGCGTGTTTATCTCCGTAGTAAAACGCATCATAGAAATGGACCCGCTGGAAGGCGATACCGTCCTGACTGGCGGCGTGGTGGCGCATAACGACGTCATCGTATCACTGCTCTCTGAAATGACCGGCAGGAAGGTGCTCGTGCCGCCGGAGCCGCAAATTACAGGGGCATTTGGTGCGGCGTTATTAGTAGCGAGTAGCGGGTAGCGAGTACCGAGGGACGGTGAGGACGAGAGGCGAGTAGCGGGTAGCGAGCACCGAGCACCGAGGGACGGAAGATGCTTTGATTTACTTGAAACAGGAGTGTAAAATGATAAAATCTTATCGTGATTTAATTGTATGGCAAAAAGCGCATGTTTTAGTTCTCAACATTTACAATATTATACAAAAATTTCCTGCAGAAGAAAAATTTGCATTAATTTCTCAAATAAGACGTGCAGCTATTTCCGTTCCTGCAAATATTGTTGAAGGATTTAGAAGAAATGGCATGCGTGATAAAATAAACTTTTATAATTATGCCCAAAGTTCTTTAGATGAGCTTGAATATGAAATGTTCCTTGCTCAGGAATTAGGTTATTATAGTAATTTTGAGGCATTAGAGGAGCGGATTAATGAAGTAGCAAAATTATTATCCGGTTTGATTAAATCAATAAAAAACAGTTCGCAAGCATCTTGATTCTATAATACACTTCGTCGTATTCGTTGTTCTCTCGTTTCAGGTCGTCCTAATCGTCATAGTCGTTCTCGTAGTCCTCGTCGTTTTCGTCGTCCCTCGTCGCATCTCGTCATCCTCGTCGTACCTCGGTACTCGCTATCCGCTACTATTTAAGGATATTTGAAATATGAATAGTTCCACTTTAACCGTACTTTTTTATCCGAACTCCATCGCCATAATAGGCGCTTCCAACCGACCGCTTACCATCGGTTACCGCATCAGCCAGAACCTCAAGGACGCCGGCTTCAAGGGTGCCATTTATCCGGTACATCCGAAAGAATCCGAAATCAACGGATTGAAGGCCTATCCGTCCATCCTTGCGGTGCCTGAAACGCCGGACCTCGCGCATATCGTGGTGAAAAATTCCATGGTACCGCAGGTCATTGAGGATTGCGGTAAAAAAGGCGTTAAGTGCGTCATTATCAATACCGCAGGATTCAAGGAGACCGGCGGCGATGGAATTGAATTAGAAAAACAAATCGTTTCCATAGCGAAAAAATACAACGTTCGTATTTTCGGCCCGAATTGCCAGGGCGTGATAAATTCCGACCCATCCGCTCCGCTTTATGCTAATTTTACCTATACCCGTATCACAAAACCCGGCAATATTTCCATTATCGCCCAGAGCGGCGGGGTGGGCGAGGTTATTAACCAGCGCCTTGCGGAACTCGGAACCGGCATCCGCATGTACGCCAGTAACGGCAATGCCGCGGATATTTCCATACCGGAAATACTTTCTTATTGGGCTGAAGACAAGGAAACGCGCGTAATTATTCTTCATATAGAAAGCCTCGCACAGCCCGCGGAATTCATACGCATAGCCTCGGCTATTACGCGCCATAAACCCATTCTCGGCATGAAAACCGGACGCACTGCCATGGGCGCGCGCGCCGTGTCCTCGCATACCGGCAGTCTGATGAAGGCCGATACCGCCATTGACGCGGTCTTTGACAAATGTGGAATCATACCATTTACAAATCAGGAAGACATTTGCCAGGCGGCGCTCGCGTTCGCGACACAGCCGGTTCCTAAAGGACTCAGAGTGGGCATTATTACAAATACAGGCGGCCCCGGGATTATTGCTACGGACGAATGCGTGCTCGCCGGCCTTTCCATTCCGGATCTGTCGGAAAACACAAAAACATTTTTGAAAGCAAATCTGTTTCCCGAAGCTACTGTGAGCAATCCCGTGGACGTACTCGCGACAGCCGGGCCTAAAGAATATGCCGCTGCAATTGACGCGCTTCTGAAAGAACCCAATGTGGATTCGGTCATGGTGAATTTCATTACTCCATTTTTCGTTGATTGTGAAGGCGTGGCAAAGGAGATAAAGCGCCTTGCGGAAAACACGTCAAAGCCTTTGCTAAGTGTAGTGATGACGGATAAAAAACAATGGGCAGAAACACTTGAGACAATCAAATCCGCCGGACTGCCCGCGTACGACCTGCCTGAGACCGCATCCAAAGCGCTTTCGGCTATGGTGCAATACGGACTTTACCGGCAAAGGCCTCAGGCGCCGCCGCCCGTATTCACAGACGTTGATAAAGTCCGTGCTCAAAGTATTATTTTATCAGCGCAAAAAGCAGGCAGGAAATTCCTGTCCGCAAAAGACGGGTTTGAATTACTCAAGGCGTATAAGATACCCGTGGCGAAATTCGCGCTGGAAGAAACCACGGATGCCTGCCTCAAGTCCGCGGACCGCGTAGGGTATCCGCTGGTATTGAAAGTAGATTCGGAAACAGTTGTGCACAAATCCGATCAGGGCGGCGTGATAACGGGAATCAAGAACAGCGTTGAATTGGCAGGGCATTTGAAGGAATTTCAGAAACGTTTCAATGGTGTCGGCGTGAAATACATGATACAGGAATATATTGGCGCCGAGGAAAGCGGCCAGTGTGCGGTGGCCGGCAGGCAGAAACCGGCAGAGGTGATTTTAGGCGCGTCGTTTATGGAAGGCCTGGGGCATCTGATGATGTTCGGGTTGGGCGGGATATTCGTGGAAGTGCTCAAAGACGTGTCATTCAGGATAGCGCCGCTTACGGAATATGACGCGCGAGGCATGGCGGAATCAATAAAATCAGCGGCAGTGCTCAAAGGAGTCCGGGGCCGGAAGTCGGCAGCGATGGAAAAGCTGACGGAAATAACCCTGCGCTTGTCCCAATTATTGACAGATTGTCCCGGCGTGGTAGAGCTTGACCTGAATCCGGTAATGATGTTCCCGGAGGCGGAGGATTGCAAGGTGGTGGACGTGAGGATAGAGATTTAAGAATTAAAATTTGAGAATTAAGATTTCCATGTTCATTGACAGCGAATGTTTTTTATCACAAGGTTGATTATATCGTCGTAGGCGCGCACGCATTAGCGCATTACGGAAGTCCCAGATATACCGGCGACATTGACATTCTGGTCCGTCCGGACAGGAAAAATGCCGTGCGCATCATTGGGGGAACTTAAAAACCCGCCTTTACCGAGGCCTTTCTTCAACACGAACCGCCTCAGTCGAGGTGGCATTAAAGGACATTAGTAGCCCAGCCATTTATGGCTGGGTTCTGGAAAATCGAGAACTATGGAGGGCATTCATGCCCTTAACATAACGCCATGAATGGCGTAAATATTAGGCTTTTAACA
>JACRIJ010000089.1 GCA_016220095.1 Planctomycetota bacterium
GCCAAAAGCCTAATACTTACGCCATTCATGGCGTTATGTTAAGGGCATGAATGCCCTCCATATTTCTCAGTTTTTCATACCCCAGCCATAAATGGCTGGGCTACTAACGTCCTTTAATGCCACCTCTACTGAGGCGATACGGTTTGTTGTTGATTTATCTTGACAATTCATAGCGCGAAATGTAAATTATACCAATCCAAATTTACTTTTTACTGAAAAGGAGAATATCTATATGTTAGTCATCGGTGAACGTATCAACGGAATGTTTAAGGACGTGAAAAATGCCATTAAGACCCAGAATAAGGGCGTCATTCAGGATTTGGCCAGAAGGGAATTGGCCGCCGGCGCTAACGTGCTTGACGTCAATGTCGGGCCCGCATCCGCCGTGCCTGCCGATACAATGAAGTGGCTCGTGGAAACCATTCAGGAGGCCGTTGACGCGCGCCTGGCTATAGACAGCCCTAAACCCGCAGTGGTTGAAGCCGGTCTTAAGGTTTGTAAGAATAAGGCAATCATTAATTCTACGGACGGCAACCCGGAAAAACTGAAGGCGCTTATGCCGCTCGCGGCTGAATATAAGGCCGGCATCATCGGTCTGGCTATGGATGAAAAGGGCATTCCGAGCGAAGTCCAGGGAAGGACAGAGATAGGATTCAAAATTCTCGCGGCAGCTATGGAAGTCGGGCTTGAGCCTACGGACGTGCACCTTGACCCGGTGGTACTGCCGGTAAAATTTTCGCAGGACCAGTTCCCGGCTACGCTGGAGACGGTCAGACAATTTACAATGCTGTCCGATCCCGCGCCCAGGATCGTAGTAGGGCTGAGCAACGTCTCGCAGGGTTGCGTGGACAGGGAGATTGTCAATAGGATTTATCTTATCATGCTTATGACCTGCGGCGTTAATGAAGCCATAATGGACCCGTTTGACAAGCATCTTATGGACGCGATGATTACTACGGAATTGCTGCTGAATAAGCAGATATACTGCGATTCGTACATTGAAGCGTATATGAAATCACAGGCGAGATGTTAAATAGTAGCGAGTAGTGAGTAGCGAGTAGCGAGGGACGACGGACGAGGGACGGGACGAAGTCCGGAGTCAGAAGTCTGATGTCCGGAGTCTAACGCATAAAAATTAAGGAATTTCAAGCCGGAAAGGGGCGAGATTTCATGATGACATGCGTTTTATATTTTGCCATACCTTCGTAAGAGCTTTTGTTTCAGCTATGCTTCTTTTCTTAAAATAGCATCGTCAAATTCTTTAACAATAATAGCATCTCGTAGAAGTAGCATAAAAAACGGTAAAAGCAAGGCATTACTTTTTTCTTATTCTTACTTTGCCCGGCTCTACGATAATTAAATTGCCTTTAACAATATTAGCTGTCAACTCTTTGATTCGTTCAACAAGGTGATGATTAACTTCGGCAGTACTCATTTCGTTTGGAAAATGCGCAATCACTATGCCATAATGGGTTCCTAACGGGAATTCTAAGATATTCCCAAAGCCGGTATCGCCTGTGATTAATACTGATTTGCACCTCTGAGCAAATTGAAAAATCCTGTCATCATTTGCTCCGGATAATCCGTAATCTCTTATATCTTTTGCTTCATAACCTTCTTTTTCAAGGCATTTAGAAGTGGAGCGTGGCATGTCTTCATCTGTAACAAACTTCAGCATTTTTAGCAAACCGCCTTAATTTCTTCATGCGATAATGTTTTTGCGGCATAATTCAATACCGCTAAAATATTTTTGCGCGTAATTCCATATTCGGACATGACCTCTTCGTATGACATGCCGCCAGCCAATTTACCAAGAACAAGGTCCACGGGTACGCGTGTTCCAGATATGACAGGTTTGCCGAACCTTACTTTTTTATTTACGCTTATTCCGGGTAGTATTTCCATAACATGTCTCCTAAATATATCGTAATAATATCAAAACGAGCGTATTTTGTCAATTTTTTTAATTAACATGTCCCTTTGCAGTAGAGAGTTATTAGAAGAAAAAAAGAGAAGACGGATACGCCTCGTAACCCCTCTTCCTGCGACCTCCGTCTTTGCTCCGCCGAAGCGGTTACGCGAAGGCTGGTTCTTAATAGAGGGGAAAACACACGACGTTGTTGTAAAAATGACTATGACGATTTGCGGAATATATTTCCGAGCCTGTCTTTCCATTTTATATAAGATAATATCATGCGCATGAATATTGCCGCCATGGTCCTGTTGGACATCATCGCGGTTTTCAGCTTTTTCCTGAGCAGGAAAAGCAGTAATAACAGTATCGCGGCACATGCCGGTATCAGTATGTAAAGTTTCATAGGTTTTACGCAGAGAAAGCGATTATTCAACCCCATTCAGGGTTGGAGTGTTTCTTTGTAATCGGAGAAATCTTAAATCTAAAATCTTACATCTTGAATTTATTTGTTCAATACAAATTTGTATCCGTACATCCAGCATCCGTTTTCTTCTCTTTTATGTTTGCGGAACGCCATTTTTACTTTCGTGCCCGGCTTGACTTCCTCTGCCGCGCAGTCAACGACTTCGGAGATTATCGTCACGCCATCGTCTAATTTTATCATGACTATCTTGCGCGGGGACAATTCGCCGTAACCCATTGCCGGGTAACCCATTATTTCGTGTTGTACGGTCAGCACCTCGCCCGTGCGAGCGCATTCGTACGGGATAAATTCGCGCGACTGGCATTTCGGGCATATAAGGGCGTCTCTTGAAGGAAACCATATTTCATTGCATTTCTTGCACCGGCTCCCCTGCATGCGGTACCTGCCGTGGCGCTCGCGCCAGGTCTTTATCGTCGCGTAACTTTCAAGACGCGGGACTAATTCGGGAAATTGAGAGTTCATGTTAGGCTCCTAAAATAAGAGATATGGGATCTGCGATTTGCGATCCGAGATCTGCGATATGTGATCTGGGATATGGGATACGGGATAAATTTCATGATAAATGTTCTCTTTCTACTCCTTTTATAAAAGTATTCATTTTCCTGGCTAATATATCGTATTGTTCTATAAAATAATCAAAATTCTTTACAGCCGAACCGGTTTCTTTAAACAATTCTAAATGCTCAATTGTTTCTTCGCATGAAGCATAAGCAAATATCAGAAATCTGATGAATTCGGCTTTATAACGTCTTCTTGCAAATCCTTCAACGATATTAGCACAAATGGATTTAGAGGCACGGCGAAGTTGCGAGCCCTGCTCGTAGAATTCGGATTTCGGGAATTCTAACGTTGCTTTATGTGTTTCTACGGCTAAATAATGCGCCATTTTATAAATTTCCAAATCCTTGTAACTCAAATAACTCATGTCAAAGTTCTCAAATCATAGCTTACTTATCGCGTATCTCATATCTCACATCGCACATCCCATATCGCATATTATTTTTTTAGTATTCCGACCACATCCAGCGAGTGGTGCGTTCCGTATGCCTGGGCGACGGTTACTTTGGGATTTTTAACCTGTCTCTCGCCGGCTTTACCCGTGAGCTGGAGCCAGTTTTCGTAGATTTTGGAGGAGAAATCGCCGCCTGCGCTGGAATGCGCGAACGCTATGGCGCCGCCGTCCGTATTGGTGGGGCACTTGCCTTCAATGGACGTATGGCCTTCGGCGGTGAATTTTCCGCCCTGGCCGGGAGGCACTATGCCGAGCCATTCAAGCGCCATCATGCCGTCATAGGAACTCAGATCATGCACCTGGGCGATATCTATTTTATCCGCTGTTATGCCTGCGATTTTATAGGCCTCTTCGGCGGCTATTTTGATTGCCGGCTGTTCAGCCATGTCATAGGGCGCGAATCTTTCGTCGCCGGTGTAGCCGAAATGGTTTCCGATATAAACCGGTCTGTGGGCGTATGAAACGTTGAAATACGTGGGTTCAATCTTCAGTTTTTCAGCGACATCTTCGGTTACGAAAACGAGGCATGAAGCCATATTGCGGCCTGTAGCGGTGCGCGCTCGGTAGCCTGCCGGGCCCGGGTCGTTCAGTTGTTCGTCCGTGGGCATAGGGCCGGAATTTGCAAGGGCCATAGGATTGCGCCTTGCGTACCAGTGGCACTGCCAGGCCCATTTGGCCGCGACCGAATCGGTGTAATTATATTTTTGTTTATACCATTCACTGCGCAGGTGTCCGTAGTTTTCATGCGTGAAACCGAGCATAAAATCGTAATCGCAGTAATTGCCGATAGGGCCCATGGCGTCGCGGAAATCAAAATTATCCGGCTTATTGAGACCGAGCACGATGCCGATTTTGTATCTGCCTGAGACGAGGTAATTCCAGATAATGTCAGAGCAGATGGCTCCGCCGGCGCAGGCCTGGGAGATTGACACGAACGGAATGGGCACCATGCCGAGCGCGTCGGCCATTACGCATCCGAGCGCGCCTTCGGTGATATTGCGTTCGTTGTAGGAAATGGAACCGACTTCCACGTCCTTGACGGTCAGTTTAGCCTTATCAAGCGCCTCAAGCACGGTTTTCATGATGAATTGTCTGTAGCCAAGGCCGAGCACGCTTCGTTCAGGGCCTGACACAGCCGCGCTTGCAAGCACGACTTTTTTAAAATTAGGTTTTTGCATATAAGTTTCCTTAAACAGTACTTACTCCAACTTTTGCGTAAGAAGCATAAAGGATAAAACAAACGTTTTTTAGCCACGAAGGCACGAAGGACGTATGTTTTAATATTATGGCTGGCGTTTGATATTCTTCACGTAAATCTTCGTGACCTCGTGTCTTCGTGGCAGAAAATCGTCGTAGTTGTTCGGTATAGTTATAAGTAATTTGTAAGCATGAACGGCGAGCGGACGTATTTGAATTCGTATTTGGAAGCGAGCGCGTAGTCAATGAGGATTTTGTCGTCTATTTGTTCATCCACTGTATTCTTAGACGGGTGTTTGGATTCAATTGCCGGTGTTGTTACGATAGAAAGGCAATCCGCGCCTGCGCCGCATCCGTAGGAGCACACGAACAGACGTTCATTTGCGCCGGCGTAGTCAAAGAGTTTAGCCAGCGGTATGAGCGCCGAGGCCGAGCCGCAATTGCCTATGGACGGCGTGAGCACGCTTTGCATTACGAGGAACATATCAAGACCGAGTGTGCCGGCTACCATCATAGGCTGTACGCCGTTTGCCTGAGGCAGGGCTACGCCCGCGAAATCCTTTGACGGGTCCAATTTCAATTTGGCAAATAGTTCTTTTGAGCACGGGATGGTATGTTCAAGGAGTCCCCAGTTGGATACATGGCCGATCCAGCCGCCGCCCAATTGAATATAGCGTTCGCCTTCGGGGCGGAAGTAATCGGACAGGTCGCTTGCGTACGTGGTGAATCCTTCTATTTTTGCTATGAGATCTTTTTTGCCGAGCACGCACGCGAAGGCGCCGGCGGACGCGGAGTATTCCATCTGGGTGCCGGGCGGGAAATGCCTGTTAAGGGTATCCGAACCGACAGCGATGGCGTATTCAGCCATACCTGATTCAACGAGAGACGCGGCGGCTATTATGGCGGAAGAGCCGGATTTAGTGCCGAATTGCAGGTCATAGCAGATTATGTTATTGCGCAGGCCCAGGGCATCCAGGATTATGGTTGAAGATGCCTTGGTGTCAAAGGGGTTTGTGCACGTGCCGAAGACAAGGGCTCCGATCTTGTCCCTTGCAAGGCCGGACCTGTCAAGTGCGAGTTGTGCCGAAGAAACCGCCATTGTGACGGAGTCCTCGTCAGGGAGGAGTACACAGCGTTCACTCAGGCTCATCCTGTCAAATATTTCCGGCGTGACATTGCGCCAGACGTTGAAGATGTCTTTTACGTTGATACGGTGTTTCGGGATACATGTGCCGTAACTGATTATGCCGGTCTGCACGATGGTATTCTCCTAAATACGGAAATTTCAATTTGATATTTACAATTTGCAATTTACAATCCCAGCGCAGGCTGTACCTCGCCTGGCTCAATGTAAGCCCAATGGGAGGACTGTCTTCATTGACAAATTTTTTAGTTGCGGGTTTTCGTTTTACTTTTTCGGTA
>JACRIJ010000008.1 GCA_016220095.1 Planctomycetota bacterium
GACGAGGTTTGAGGTTAAAGGTGTAGAAGGTACGGATGAAAGGATGTAAAGAATGACAGGTGACGGGACGGCATTGGCCGGGATAGTCAGGCTGGCGCCAAGAATCGGGCTGGCGCTATTGGTAACCGTGATAATACCGCCCGCGGAATCAATGACACCGCCGGCATCGGCGACAATGAAGTTGATGCTTGTTTCTGCCTTATTGCCCGCATTATCGCTGATTTCAACTGAAATACCATGCTTGCCGCCGGAGAGCGGATTGGCCGGAGTATATGTTGCATTGGACGGAGTAATAATTGCATCAGCAGTTACATCCGCATTATCCAGAGACAGCTTAAATGACGCCGTATTAACACCAGAAGCATCGTCGGCATAATCCATCTGGAATTGCGGAGTAAAATTAACAATAACCGAGCCATTGGAAATTGCTTCGCCATCGGCCAGCAATGACAATACCGGCGGCGTGCTATCAATCTGAAATGTTGAAGTTACCTCGGAGATATTTGCGGCCTTGTCGCTTATACGAGCGATTATCGTATGAATGCCGCCTGAAAGAGGAGTGGTTACAGAATACGTTGCGCCTGTCGGCGTTATTACTGAAACCCCTGTTACATCCTGATCGTCAAGAGATAGATGAAATGTTAAGGTATCAATGCCGGAAGTTGCGTCGGAATACGTTACCTGAATAACCGGCGTCAACGAAAGAACCAGCTCATTATTTGAAGGAGACACTTCAATGACAGGACTTGTAGCATCCAGAATTATAGCGCCCGACTTTACTGAAGTTTCGCCGATAATTTTAGTTTTATCTTCATCTTTATCTTTTCCCTTAGATTTATCTTTTGCGCTTTTTTTATCTTTATCATTTCCGTCATTCTTTTCATCCTTTTCATTCTCGCCATTCTTCGTCCGTACAAGTTGCGCTGATATATTATATACGTAGGAACCGTCGGCAAGCAACACGCCGGCGTCATTTTTACCATCCCATTGGGCTGTCAGGGTAACGGAAAACGATTTATCCTTAACAGGAGGAACGAGTTCATGTTCGGTGGAGACGGTTTTCAGAGCTACCCCCGCCTGACCGGATGAGGAAATAACTATGGTCTGTTTAACGAAGAATTTATGTACAGGGGATTTATCATCTTGTTTCAAACCATCGGAAGATTTGATTATATAGGAAGAAGAAAAGACGCAGGAGCTTTGAAAAGGAGAGAAAAATTCAGGAGAAACTGATACTGAGGAGATTTTTATTTTTTCATCCTGCTTAGAGCCATCGTCGGCAAGAAGAAACGGAGACACGAGCAGGACGCACAGGAATCCAAGAAGCCATTTCGCACACAACCTCTTGATAATACGCAACTTATACCCCCCCCCCGTTTTCATATTCATTTTCTTCTGCGTTAAACCTGTTCCTCATCATAACACATTCTCCTAAAAATCAAAACACAGATGTTTTCTTGATGCCGTCAGTATATAAAAAAAATTCCAGGTTGTCAATAAAAATGTAAACAAAAAAAATAAATATCAAATTCCCCCAACTAAATTAATCCCTTTCCTCTTCCACGCCTAATTCTATTTTCCTGCGGGCGTTTCCGATGATGCCCTGCGGACGGAATATCATCATGATGACCATTATGCCGCCGAAAATCAGCAGGCGGAAATCCGTCAACGTCCCTGCCACGTTCGCCGCGGACGGGAAATATTCCCGCAGGAGATTAGGCATCATGTCGCGCATAAGCCAGGGAATTACCTGCAATATCACCGCGCCTAATATCACGCCCGGCACACTGCCCATGCCGCCAAGTATGACCATGCTGAGTATGAGCACAGAATATTCAAACCTGAACGCCTCGGGATTTACAAAGTTCATCCTCGCCGCGTAAAACACGCCGACAAAACCCGCTATGAACGCGCTTATCGCAAACGCAAGTATCTTCATCCTGAAGGTATTTATGCCCATTGACATCGCCGCAGTCTCGTCTTCCCTTATCGCTATCCACGCGCGGCCTGTGCGGGAATTATTCAGACGGTGCACTACAAAGACCACTAATACCATTATTACTATGGCTATATAATAATAATGTATCTCTCGGTCCAAAACCATAAAACCTAATGACGGGGCCGCGATTGCGCCAGGTATATGCTGGTTTGGCAAACCCTGTTCGCCTCCCGTAACAGCGGCTTCGTTTTTCAGGACAAATCTTACTATCTCGCCGAATCCCAGCGTGACTATGGCAAGGTAATCCCCCCTCAGCCTGATGGAAGGTATCCCGAGAAGAATCCCGATTACGCCGGCAATTGCACCGCCTATGAAAAGCGACGGCCAGAACGGTACATGGAAATTCAATGACAAAATCGCATACGTATATGCCCCTATGCCGAAAAACGCGGCATACCCTAACACCAGAAGCCCCACCATGCCGACCATAATATTCAACCCGAGCGCCAGTGAAACGTAAATCAAGGTCTCTATCAGAAAGCTGAAATACTTATTCAATTCCGCTTCCGACCCCATAAAGGGAAACGCGCAAAGCATTGCCAGTATCCCAACCTGCCAGCACCACACAGGCACTTTCATTACCGAAGTTTTAATTGCCCCCGTGCAGGATTTCGCGGGCGGCACGGCAAAAGCAATCCCTCTGCCTATAAGGCCTTTCATTGACCACATCATGCCGCACAGGAATACCACGCCCGCTAAATAGAAGGCATCCGCGCGTATGCCGACTTCCGCCTGCTCGCCCGTGAAGACGGTCTTCAGGCCCATAAGCGGAAACGTGATAATCAGTATCCACAGCGCAGTAAGAAAACTTTTTTTTGTCCGTTCAAGCATATACGATTATAAGATTTAAATATTCTAAGATTACAAGATTACGTTACGACGACGAATCTTCAAATCTTGGAATCTTAGAATCTTTAAATCATCATGCCCTATCGCTTACCTGTTCTCCAAGCAGTCCTCTCGGCCTGACGATTAACACTATAAGAAGCAATATAAACGAATAGGCGTCCTTATAATCCGAGCTTATCAGCCAGATACCCATGCTTTCGGCAAGCCCGAGTATGAACCCGCCCAGCATGGTGCCCGTTATATTTCCGATGCCGCCTAACACCGCGGCAGTAAATGCCTTCATACCAGCCATGTAACCGTCATCAAATTTCGTCGCGCCAACGTACATTGAAACCATCACGCCGGCTATGGCCGCGAGGGCCGAGCCGACAATAAACGTGAACGGTATCACGCGATTGATATTTATCCCGACCAGGCCGGCCATTTTCTTATCCTGGGCCGTAGCGCGCATTGCCTTGCCGATCCTTGTATATCTTATCATCAGGTGCAGGCAGAGCATCGTTACAAGCGAAGCGGCTATGATGAAAATTTCAAGGTAATTAACCCTCGCACCGGATATCTGCACGGTATTATTTATGAATGCGGCGCGAAAAATGCCGGGAAAATCGAATTTATCCTTGCCGTGCGCGAGCATCACGTAATTCTGCAGGAATGTTGACATGCCTATGGCGCTGATAAGCGGCGCAAGTATGTGCGCCTGGCGCAGAGGACGGTAAGCGGTTTTTTCTATGGTATATCCGTAAGCGGCGCAAAAAAACAACGCCGCGAGAAATGCAACAAAAACACACAGGGGCAGGCTTATAAGCGTCATGCCTGTTGCGGTAAATACGGCAAGGGATATGATGCCTATGTACGCCCCTATCATATAAACTTCACCGTGCGCGAAATTTATCATGCCGAGAATGCCGTACACCAGCGTATATCCGAGCGCTATCAGAGCGTATATGGCGCCCTGAGTGGTACCATCTACAATATGCTGAAACATTTATTTCTCAACAAATTTGAATTCGCCGTTCTTGACTTCCCAGATCACGTAGAATGAACCGTCAATATCGCCTTTTTCGTTGAATTTTATCTTACCGAGAGAACATTCGTGTTCATTGTTGCGTATGGCATCCGCGATTTTTTTGCCTTCAGTGCTGTTCGCCTTCTGAATGCTGTCAATCAATATGTTGGCGGCGTCATAAGAATAAATGGAATAAGGACCGGGCTGACCGTATTTTGCCTTGTATTCTTCATTGAATTTTTTTACGGTTGGAAACTTCTCGTACACGTCTGAAGCAAACGGCAGGAGTTCGGCAAAGGTTAGAATAGAGCCTTCCGCGCTCGGACCGGCTGTTTTCAGGAATTCCGGATCAATAACGCCGTCGCCGCTTACCAAAACGGCTTTTATCCCCATATCGTGCATCTGTATGGCGAAAAGGCCGCCCTGGTCATACATGCCGCCGAAGAAAATAACCTCGGGATTTTTTTCCTGTATGGTAGTCAGATACGGTTTGAAGTTCTTTTCCTGCTGTGAAAATCCGCCGTAATAGACGATATGTTCCGAATTCCCGGCTTTTTCCACGGCCGTCTTGAAATAATCGGCCAGGCCCTGGCCGTACGCGGTCTTGTCATGGACAACCGCAATCCTCTGGGCTTTTATTTTTTCCATGACATAACGTGCGGCGCGTTCGCCCTGCACGTCATCGCGGCCGCAGACGCGGAATACGTTCCAATACGTCTGTCCCGTTTTCTCATCCTTGCGTTCTGTAACATACGGATTGGTCGCGGAAGGCGTAATCATAGGAATACCGCTGTGAAAATAATTTTCCGACGCGGGAAGCGTGCACCCGCTGTTGAAATGGCCTATTATGCCCACGACATTGGCGTTGATAAGTTCCAATGCCACAGTCTTGGCTGTTTGTTCCTTGGCTTCATCATCGCGTTGAATGATTTCAATTTTTTTGCCGAGCACGCCGCCCCTGGCGTTCCACTGGTCAACCGCAAGTTTGACGCCGTTAAGAACGTCGGCGCCCATCTTGGATTGGTTGCCGGTCAAAGGGCCTGCAACGCCGATCTTGATTGTTTCCTGGCTGTTGCCGCCGCACCCGGTAATTATTATTAAGGATACGACAGCCAAAACCGCCGATAATAGCCGTTTAATCATAATTCCTCCTGATAAAACCTGTTTATTATAAATAGAAACGATTGAATAAGTATATAATCACAGCAATTGCAAGTCAAGAGAAAAACGTTGAAGTCTTTCTGAATAACTAAAAGGATATAAATGTATTTACCCGTGAAAATGTGCTCGCGCTGGTCAAAAAATGAAATAAAATTTGACTTTTTCGGGCTGTTTAGGGTATAATATTGGAATATAAGGGTGTGAAACAGGATTGTATTCTGTAATCATCTGTTTAATTATCAAAGGAGTTTTGCATTATGAAAAATTGTTTGTCTGGAAACGGGAAGAATTTTTATGCGGTGTTTGCCATTTTAGCAGTTGCGGCCCTGTGCGCCGGCCTGCCGGGTTGCGGCGGAGGCGGCGGGGGCGGAAGCGACACTACCGGCGGAGGCACTCCCGGAGGCGGTTCGGACGTTGCCTTCGTGTCAGGAAACGTCTCATACCCGTCTTCAGGCCTGACCAAGCCCCAGGTGAACCCGGACGGTTCCGTCAGTTATAAAATCGCAGTTTCAAGTTCTTCCCTGTCCGGCATTCCTTTATGCCCTGTTAAAATATACGCCATAGCCGATGACGGCAGTGAAGTCTATATAACCACCGTCACCGCCAACGCAAGCGGCGAATATTCCATAACGCAGGAACAACTCGGCCAATACTATGACAATCTTATTCTTATCAAGGCCGAATTCACCAGCCCCATAAGCAGTGCGTCTATCTCCATGAGCCAGATGCTCAACCTGGCCGACCCTGACGCCGTAAAAACAGGCGTCACCGTGGACCCCGTAACCGAAGCAGTCATGCAGAAAATCATAGCCACTTTCGCGGAATTCGGATTGACCCTTAATGAAGACGCAATCACGGCCCTCGCCACCCTCATCAACAGCATTGCCTCGCAATTGCAGGCGGAACTCGCCGGCGGGCTAAGCATAGAATTTGACGAATCCTCGCTCGCGCAAAGCTACACCGGTACAGGCGCGGCCTTGAGCCTTGTCGGCTCCGGCACCAACATCGGCGGGCTCTTCGCCGGTATTGACCTGGACCTCCTCTCAAACCCGTCCAATACCGCGTCCGCGGCAGTTAAAAAAGAAAAGCTCACGGGCTTCCTGAGCATGATTGGTTTCAAGATAGCCAATTCGGCGTCAGATAAAATTTACACCTATATACCGCCGGCGTTTTTCAAGGACGATACATCGGGAACGGAACTCGCCATATCAAACTTTACCGGCATAACCGATGTTTCCGCGGATTACGGCTCAAATATCTACCTCGTACAACCGTCCCTTATATTCGTTGATGCTAATTCGGACGGCGAAGTGGATGCGACAAGCTCGTTTACAGTGTATAAAAAATGCGGGTTATACAGAATACTTATGGACGTTCCGGTGCTTTCGGACGAATTTGTTGACAGTTTTGTAGCGGAACTCGGCACAGGCATTCTGGTTTCAGAGGTATCAAAAACGCTCGCGGATAATTTCCTGTGGTACCAGAACAAAATACTCATCGGCGAAAACGGCCAGCCGGTCTCAGTGAACTCTTATCCCATGTCCGAACAGAACGGCGGTTCCGCGGTAAAACCCTCGGAAATCATCGGCCAGTTCACCGCCAACCTGCCTTCCACGGCTTTTTCATATGCCAATTCATACTGCACTTCCGACGCGTTCCTGATGTTCATCGCGCCGGACATTGTCAACGACGCCATTTATAAAGGTTTTGTAGCCAATTCCGGTTTTGACCCGGACGTGGCGATATTCATGAGCCTGACCACATGGGGCGGCTTTACGAACTTCCTAAAGGATGAAACGCTCGTTATAAACAACAGGGCTCCGATATGGGAATCCAACCGCGACAGGATACAGGCGGCCATTTTCGCAGGCATATCCGCGTCTTCCTACGGCAGTTCCATGAAAGCCGACACCGAAATAAGCGCGGCCACCGCGTGCCTCTTCGTATCGCTCGCGCTGAATAGATACTACCTGACGGACAAATCCCTCGGCTGGTTCAAGACCCTGTCAAAAACCATACCTATTTATGGCACCATCACTTGGGTGGAACCGCGGTATGACAATTATAAATTCCTGAATCCCACTAATCCCGAAACCGCAATACAGGATTTGTTCCACGGCCTGTTTGGAACCGATTTTGCTCCCGCGACATTTGAAGACGCCATCAACACGACAGTGCGCGGATACGGCGATTCCATGGACCTTACCACGGATTGGTTTGAAGGCAAGGTCAAAGACGTCGCATGGGACACAAACCTGAAGGTGTATATTTCCCATCAGGTGGCGAAAGTAAATGCGTCCACCGGCGCGATAGAAATTGCCGGCGGATTGACAGTGGAACTTTACAATTCGGATGCCGACGGCGCAACCGGAACCTTTGTTGACCAGACCGTTACGGACGCCACGGAAGGCACTTTTTATTTTGACAACCTGGCCCCTGACCAGTATTACACGGCCATGATTTACGATACGGGCGCGACGGAACCGGCGGAATTCTGGTTCTTTACTGACAGATGGGGCGGGGAAATGAAGAACGAAGACACTGACACCGAAGTTGAAAGGGTCAAGATACATTTCGGCTGGGTCAAAGGTGATCCGAAAGCGATGAGCAGTACAACTACTGAAGACAGGAGCTACAAGTTCATCCTTACGCCCGCGGACGGATGGTTCAGTTTCCCGTGGGTAAGCATGTCTTACGGGGACGCGATTGATTTCTCACAGCCGGGCACGGAGGAATTCCTGTTTGATACTGATAATGTATTTGACTGCAAATGGACCCCTACAGGAGCAAGCACGGGCACGCTGACAGCGGGTTCCGGCGTAACTATATCCGTGCTGAACATGAGTACGCTGGGAATTTCGGACATCTATGAAGCCAAATACGTCGGCGGCAACAGCACGTCGTTTGATTCCATAGCGGATTTCACGGCCGGCTCTACAGCGGCATCGTCTTTCAACATATCGGATACTTATAACGACAACGGCGATTATACGCCGGTCGTGTACCTCGTTGAAAGCGGCGACTCCATGGATATTAACGGCGACGGCACTTTGGAAACGTTCGCCTGGCTCGTGCAGGTTTATGGCGTGCATGATTACGTGCTGGATATTGAATATGCGATACTGCATTCTTCAGGCCAGGTTCTGCCGCCCGCGGACCCGTTCACTTCCATAAAGGATTATTTCCCGCTAGCACAGGACAATAAATGGTACTACATGAAATACAGCTATACGTCAGGCGACCTGACGGAAACAAATGCCGTCATAGAAACGGCCGGCGCGACACTCACTACGCCCGACGGTTCCGCGGTATTCCCAGTGGCTTCCTATAACGCCTTAATCAGCTCTGCCAATATGACCGACAACAGGTTCTATAACTTCAACTCAAACAACGACCTGATTCTTTACGGCTATGTGAATACCGATTCCACAGTGGTCGTTTTCAACACCCCCGTTGTATTCGCGCAGGGTAAGACCCAGGTCGGACAAACGTCAAAATACACGGGCCTCGGCATAAAACAATACGAATCGCCAAGCACTACGCCAATCAATACAGGCACTGCCAACGTAACCATAACCGTCGTCGGCTTTGACAATGTCAGCACGCCCGCAATGGATTTTGACAATTGCCTGCAGATATATTCCAAGATACAGGCAACCGTCGGCAGTACCACTTACACGGACCAGAGCAACATGTATTTTGCCATGGGCGTGGGCCTTGTGAAAAAGAGCACATGGGTCTCCGGCACGCAGACGTCCGAATCCGTCCTTGTAAAAGCGCTATTAAACAATGGCACCGTCGTATTTGAGAACACGACGGATCCCTCGCAAACCGTAGAATACCTGTACGCGCCTTCTTATAACGTAAGCTATGATACGCTCTCAACTGCGTATTCAGCCAATTACCTCGTGGAGGTATTTGAAGCGGAAACAGCCATTCAGTCAATAACCGGCGCGAGTTCCGCGGCGGCAAGCGCGGCATCATTGACGCACTTCTCCACATCAGGCATATTCTCCGGCACACAGCAATTGACGGGCACTCCGGGCGTGGACGTAACGACGTTCACGATTACGGCGACTTCCTCAGCCGGCGCGACCCAGTCCAATTTCACGCTGGTAACTCCGTTGATGCCTGTGGTAAAACCGCTGGTAGAATAAACGACAGAATTTGCCACGAAGGCGCTAAGGCACGAAGACGAACGATATAGATGATACGACAGCGGTTTAATACCGCCTGCAATTGACATTATTACGGGGACAGGATAAAAGTTCTGTCCCCGTATTTTTTATAGACGCCTATTTATACCCTGACGAAACAAAAGGAGTGTATATATTATGCCGGACAGCAAACCTGTAACGACAATCAACGCCGCAATTCTCATAATTGACGGAATGGAATCAACGACTATAGCGAACGTGTGGGGACCGGAAAAATACGATAAGGACTACCTCCAACAACTGCATTACTGTTACAGAAGTGTTCTTTGTTCCATAGGATGTGTTAAGCCATTGGACAACGTAGATGAGCCTCTGTCTTTGCCTAATTTTCCTGATGTCGAAAAACTAAGAAGTAACTTTCACGCAAAATGGTCCGGAGATGAATTTTGTGCTGTTTTTCATGGTGGTGATGCCGTATTAGATATAGGTTCAGCACTTACTGTTGCTGGAGAAACTGTTTTAAGATGGTTTCAGCGCCCCCCTAACTGTGAAAGAATAAATAGTCATCAAGACCCCTTTTATTTAAGTTGCGGTATTTATTATGGACCGGTAACGTTTTCCGACAGACCAACCCTGGAAGAAAGTTTTCAAAAATTGCCGGAAGGAATTGCTTTTGCTTACGCGAAACGCCTTCAATCAAAAGCTAAAAAAGGAAAATGGACAAATATCTATATAACAGATGAAATAGTACAGTTCTTGCCTGAAATCAAAGAAAAATTTAACTTTACTTTTGACATAGAAACCGAAGAAAAAGGGTTTGAAGAACTGAAGGGACCTGTTAATAAAAGACTTCATGAAATAAAATTTATTTTCCCGGCCAATATGATTGTAACAGCAGATCAGCTGGGAACTCTTTACAATCTATTTATTCAACGTCCTATACATATCGGGTTTGGCTGCTATATTTATTTATTTCTTAGCATAATCGGTATTGACGATAAATATCTGCAAAGATTAAACAATGCGTTTAAAAACCTGCTGGGAAAATCATTGGAAGAATTTCTATTGGGAGAAAATGGATTTTATAATCGTATCAAACGGAATAACATGCCTATCCTTAATGATCAAATAATGCTAATGTTATATGTGTATTTAGTAATAAAAAAACGGGGCGAGACTGTTCAGATAGATGAAGAATTTAAGAAAAAATTAGGCTTTTCTATTAACTCGCGCTTAAAAGAGCATTTGAATACGTTCAACCAGATATCAAAGATAGATATTATTTCATTAGTTTATTACCAGTGGTTGTTAAGCACAAATGACCTTATTTTGATCAGCAATTTAAACAATACGCTTAAAAACAATCTTGATAATTATTTAACAACATTGCTGTCCAAATTAGCCAAAAGCAAAAGTCAATTGAGCATCAGGGGCTCTTGAGGAAGCATGCTTAAAAGGCGCATTCAGCCAATCCCAAAGATTTCTTTTCGCAAAAATATTGGTTGGAAGAATGGAACATAGGGTGTAAAGCGACCACTGGAATTTTGACTTGAATTTAAGATAGCTTAAAAGCAAATACGCAATTAGAGCAGTCCATAATTGGGACAGCATGGCATTGGGCGAAGTGCCTAAAAAGCTCTTTACCTTCAACAATTGCTTTATAGTCTTGAAAAACAGTTCAATTTGCCAGCGTTCCTTGTAAATACGCGCAATAGTGTTGGCCGACCATTCAAAATTATTAGTCAGCAAAACGATAATATGTCCTGTTTCCGGATCAAAAGAACGAATTCTACGCAATGGTTTCGGATAATCCTGTTTTGAATAAAATCCGGTTAGTTCTATAGTTTGGTCCGAATAAATATTTTTGAAATTTGAAACATTTCTACGTTCTATCACCTTGTATTTGGCATTTTTTTTCAGGCGTGTAACGAAGAAAACACCGGTATTATCAAGGGTTGCAAGCCATCCAAAGTCGTTATAACCCCTGTCAAAGGTGACAACATCTCCTTTATCCAGGGGAATTGACGGCGCAATTTTTTGTTCGTGAACATTGCCACAGGTCATAACCATAAAGTTGGGCAGATACCCGTCGTGATTGAGTTTTACATGCAGTTTAATGGCGCCTTTTGTCGTTCTGAATTTTGCCCAGTCAAATAATGACAGGCAGAGGTCTATAGTAGTTGCGTCTATGCTGAAAAGAGGGTTTTTGAATCGGAATTTATGACCTGGGGCTAATGGCTGGCATTTGGACAGCATAAGATAGAAAAGCCTCTCAAAAAGCTCATGTGGCCGGTTTTCATTGGCATATGCCAAAGTTGAGCGGTGTATCGGATCCATGCCAACATGATAGAGCAATTGCGCATTCGTTGCCAGTCCGGCTTCTATTCCGCGCAAACTATCCTGTCCGGCAAGTTGTCCGAACATCAGCGCCATAAAATGATTCCAAGAGGTGAATCCACGGGCGTGGTATTCGGATTTCGTCTCTTTTGCCAGCTTCTGGAATTCATGTCTCGAAATAAGTTGCATTAGCTGGGCAAATATTGTACTATTATGCATAAGCCTAACCTCCATGTATTTCCTATATTGTTGGACTGTTCAATCAACATTATAGGTTTAGGTTAGGCTTTTTTCAATTGCTAATTTGGACACGAATGATTTAACAATAGTAAAAAAAGACTTTAAATAACTACGATCATTAGTTTCTTCTAAGAGAGATGAAAGCCGCCTTCCTGCAGTCTAAGCCGGTAATTTGCATCAAGATTCAACCAGAACCGAGGGGACTGCCCAAATGCCTTGCCAAGAAGCCGAGCCGTTTCAAAAGTGACGGATATTTTGTTCAGGTTTTATGCTATCAAAAGCATATTGTTAAAAGACAATCCGCTTTATCTGCTAAATCTGTTGTTAAAAACGCCGTATCCGTATCATCCTACCGCACGAGTTCCATTACTGCTTCAATCGTCTTCCGCGCGTCATGCCTTATGTAATGCAGCCACTGCCTTTGAAACTTGCCCGGCCTGTTGTATTTATCCGAATCCCTCGCGTCCAACTGTTCCACAAAATTCCCTTTGATGATTTTGACTTTTGACGCGGGAACGGTACGGCTTACTTTTACAGGTTCCGAGCCGGTTTTCGCATAACGCTTCACGAGCTCCTCGTCAGGATTACCCGTATTGACCAACGCGTAATCAAGCGGCGATTTGAAATATGCCGCTAATTCGTTAATATGGTCGTTTGAACTGAACCCGTCCGTCTGGCCCGGCTGGGTCATGAGATTGCATATATAAACCTTTCTGGCCTTAGATCTCCTTACGGCATCGGTAACGCCTTTAGCAAGGAGTATGGAAATAACGCCCGTCCTCAGCGAGCCCGGGCATATAAGTATCATATCCGCTTCTTCAATCTGCTTCAACGCGTACGGATGGGCGTCTATGGATTCCTTGTGGAAAAGCCGCCGAATCTCCTCGCGCGGCTCGCGGTTCATTATGTCCCATTCGCCGACAATAATCTTGCCCTCTTTGAGCTCGGCACAGATGTCCGTATTGCCGTCCGATACAGGGACTATTTTATGCCGTACGTCCATCATCTTGCGCAGGGCATTTACAGCGCGGGAAATGGAATTCTCCGACAGCGCGAGCGCGGCTATCATAAGATTGCCTATGCTCATGCCTTCAAGTTTATTAGTAGCGAAACGATAGTTAAGAAGTTTTGTCAAAGGATGGCCATGTTCGCCGAGCGCCGCAAGGCATGAACGCGTATCGCCTACCTGCGGTATATTAAGGATTTTCCGCAAAAGGCCGCTGTGGCCGCCGTTGTCCGTAACGCCTACGATGGCGGTAAGCTCGCAATTGGTGTTTTTCAATTCCCTTAGAAGTGTAGACTGGCCCGTACCGCACCCGATGCAGACGATTTTCGGCCGCTTCTCAATAACCGGCGTTAACACTTCCGGTTTTGCCTTTGTTATCGTTTTTGTCTTCGTTTTTTTAAGCTGTTTTCTTTCTTTTGCCATAATTTATACTCTCCCAAAAAGCATAGCCGCAACCAAAACCACGAAATACGATAATTAACCACTGAACACACAGAAAACACTGAAAGTTATAACTTAACGTGGCAATTAAACTATAACCCCCTCCCTTGACGGGAGGGGGTTTGGGGGGAGGGTGATATATCTTTTATCACCCCCACCCTGTCCCTTCCCCATACGATGGGGGGGGATTGCTTTTAAACTTCTTTATTTTCTATGCGGAAGCCTATCGGTTAGACTCTACTCAGCCAAATCGTTCTGCGGCGGAAGTTGTTCCTGCGGCTGTTCTTCCAACGAAATCTCTGATTCAACTTGTGCCAATACCGCCATTTTTGCCTCAAGGATCTTTAGTTCAGAATTGGCTTTTAAACCTGAATAGAAGCAGAACAATACGAAAACATGGAATCCTATACCGAGAAAATCTTTCACAATAAAAAATAACGCCCCGTCCAGGGCATATAATATCATACCGGCAATAAATATGCCGTTGTTTCTTTTCCTTGCCAAAACCCCGAAAAGTATGAATATTCCAACGACAATCGCATTCAGCCCAAACGTAATGATATTGCCAACGGCCCCCATATCTGCCGCGATCGCGATTCCGTCAATGAATTGAGTTATACCGAGCCCTACGATAAAGCCCCAGTTGCCGCCGGCCTTTATTACGATGGAATTCACCAGAGAAAGCCCTGCAATCCAGAAGAACCATGCCGCCCCCGATTTAAGCCTGTTTTCAAGATTTATCTTCTGCTCTATCAATTCTTCCCGGGTTTTTTCTCTCATAAAATTATTATACCATTGAAAAAAGCGGTGTCAATAATTTTGATTAAACAACGGAACGACGACGATATTTACAGGGACTCTAAGAAACCTTAAAGAGACACGACGAATATTATCGTAAAGACTCAACATGTTGCGTCTCTACGCCTTTCGGAACTTCGTCCCGTCCCTCGTCTGTCGTCCCTATCTGCTAACTATTGTCTACTTACTACTACGTCCGTCCTTCCTTCTTCGTTTTTCCTTCTTCATTCTTTCGTTATGAACCCATGAATTTCTTCTGCGTATAATTCATCATAGACAATATCGCGTCCAGCGGAAGGTGTCTGTCCGCGGTGCGGTCAAAGAGTACCTTTACCTGCGCGGGAAATTCATCATCCGCCTTCCATAATATATAAACGACTTCAATCCTCGGCAATACCTGCAACTTCACTGCCGCGTCGCCCATGCCCGGCATCTTCACGCCGCCCAGCGCCTCGCAGCGCTTTACGAAACATTCCGCGTCACTGCCGTACGCGGTCTCAATACTGTCCACTGGAAGGACATGTGGCCCGCGGAAAAAGAATTCGCCCGCAACCAATTGTTTTTCATTCACCCACTCGCCCGCCGGCCTTTCGTCTTTCGCGTTCAATAAGTACTGTACGAACGCTATATAGATATTCCAGTCTTTTTCCGGAACAGAACCGTTGTTTTTGAAAATTTTCTGCCGGGCCGGGTCAATCCTGAATTCATCGCCCAGGCTTTGCAGTACATAACAACAGCCCTGCGCGTCAAACGCCGCCATAGACCTTTTACATACGTCCGCAGGAACGGCTTTTTCCAGCATTGCCCAAAGTTCTTTATGTATCACGATTGCATTGATAGCCTTAAAAACTACGACGATTTTTGCCACGAGGACGCGAAGTCACGAAGGACGATACGACGACAAACGATTTGCCACAGCCCTTCGGCAAACTCCCTTCGCTCCGCTTCCCTCCGCTTCGCTATCCCGTCTCTTCGGTCGGGACTTCTTCGCCTAATGGCTCAGTCGCGGGACTCCCTTTGGTCGCAGGATTGCGACAGGACTGCGACAGGGTGAACACATAGGTTTCACCCCTACTTCGTAACTCCTTAACCACTATCAATCTTCTTTATATTGTTTCCTCTATCGTTGACGGCGGTGATTTTACGCGCGAATGGTACACGCCTGTCAGCACCCGTATAAACGCGCTCTGGACTATCGCCAGATCCTTCAAAGTCAGATTGCATTCATCCAACTGGCCGTCGCTCAGTTTTTTCATTATGATTTCCTTGACCAGCACGGCGATATTTGCCGGATTGGGCTCCGCCAGCGCCCTTGCGCCAGCCTCAACGGAATCCGCGAGGTGCACTATGGCGGTTTCTTTTGATGATGGTTTGGGGCCAGAATAGCGGAAGGTATCTTCGGAAACCTGGTTTTCGGCGTCGTCTTTCGCGGCTGTCATGGCTTCCTTATGGAAATACTCCAGCATATTGGTGCCGTGATGTTCGGGAATGAATTTGATTATTACTTTCGGCAGGCGAAAATATTCCGCGAGTTCTATTCCGTCTTTCACGTGGGCCTTGATTATAAGCGCGCTCATTGACGGGGACAATCGGCCGTGTTTGCCGACTTTCTGGAATTCGTTTTCAGCAAAATATTCCGGCCGGTTAAGTTTGCCTATGTCGTGGTAATACGCGCCCGTGCGCGCGAGAAGCGCGTTGGCGCCTATCTCCTCGGCAGCTGACTCCGCAAGATTGGCTACGGTAAGCGAATGGTGATACGTCCCGGGCGCTTCCATTGAAAGTTTTTTCAAAAGCGGCTGGTTCAGGTCCGATACCTCAAGGAGCCGCAGGTCGGTTGAAATCTCAAAAATGCCTTCCAGCAAAGGCAATAGTCCTGTGGCAACAAATCCTGTTATTGTTCCATTGGCAAATGCCCATCCTGCGGTACTGAAAATCGCCCTGCCGTCGTGCGTGCGCAGGTCAAGCGCCTCCCAACCGTTGAATATGAGATGCAGTGCGTAAATGGAAATGAACGTCATTATCCCGGATACAATGCCGACATTAAGCAGTTTCAGGCGGTTCCTTATTTTCACCGAACCGTTCACCGCAAGGATGCAACCCGGAATGAACGCGGCAAAAATGTACGGGGCCTCCAACGGCAAAAGCATCGTATAATGCCTGGAATGCCCTGCCTTGGTTATCAGACCAAGCAAGGCTATTTGTATAAATAACATGAATATGGCAAGCCGCCTGCTGAATGCCACGGAAATAAGAATGCTTGTTAGAATCAGAGGCGTAAATGATATGTATCCGTGTATATAGTAAATAAACTGCACCGAAAGTATCAGGAGCAGGTTTATTAGCAATATGAAAAATATTTCAATCGGCGATTCCGTGAGGCGCTTGTGGTAATTGCGCGCGTAAAGGCCGAGAACGGACATCAATATGGCGATGCTTATGAAATAGCCGAAAAGCATGGAACTCGCCGGCAGGACATCTTTTTCAAGAGGATTAAACGCGACTGCGGCCGTATAAAGGAATGTAAACAATATAGCCAGCAGTAAACTGGTAAACCTCTTCTGCGGAACGATTGTTTCAATGCCGTTTGCGCCCGTGACCTTGGGGCCAAATAGTTTTTTAAGTTTTCGTGTTTTATATGACATAACTTTAAAGTAGCGAGTAGCGGGTAGCGAGTAACGAGGGACGAACGACGACACGAAACCGCGAAACGACGACAAAAATCTGCCACAGCCCTTTGATTACCTCAGGATAAAAGGCTCAGAGAGCACAGAGAAAATCTAACACCGTATTACGATAGATGTTATAAAAAAACAACGCTCTGTGTCCTCTGTGGCAAAATGTACGACGTCACTTCACCGTCAGGCTCTTCGCGAGGTTGCGCGGCTTATCGGGATTATATCCCAATTCCAACGCGGCGTAATACGCTATCAACTGCATGGGTATCACGTTTACTATAGCGCTTTCTTCGCCGAGGTCAGGCACCTGTATCCAATAATCAAATACGGGTTCTTTTTTCGGCGAAATCCCTATGATACATGCCCCGCGGGCCTTGAATTCCATGGCATTATTTATAATAGCGTGCCGTGTTTCGTCGTTCGGCGCGATAATTATCGCCGGAGTACCCTGGGACACCAGTGAAATTTCGCAGTGTTTCGGCTCGCCGCCCGCAAAACCTTCCGCGTGTATATAGGTCGCCTCTTTTATTTTATGCGCGCCTTCAAGGGCTATCGGATAACTCAGCCCCCTGCCCAGTATATAAATGTCTTTTCCAGCGGCAAGCGTCCTGGCAAGCGCCTGCATGGAAGAAAGGAATTCTTCGGTAAGCATTTTGTTCAACGCATCGGATACCGCGTTTATCCTCTGCATGCCGTATTCGTATTTGCCTTTCACGGAATAAGCGAGCAGATAAAACAAGGCGAGTTTGGACGTGAATGCCTTTGTAGAAAGCACGGCCTTTTCCGGGCCGGCATTAAGCAGGAGATGTTTATCCGACATCCTCATAAGCGTGGAACCGATTACGTTGACAAGCGACGCCACAACGGCTTTCTTGTTACGCGCGGCCTTGACCGCGTCAAGGATATCGGCAGTCTCGCCGCTCTGCGAAGCCGCTATAAGCAGGGAATTTTGTTTCAGGAAAAATTCAAAGTACGGAAATTCCGAACCGATGCAGAAGTTGATATGTTTCTGGGCAATCTTGGAAAAAATATACGTTGCCGCCCTGCAGGCATGAGCCGCGGTGCCGCATCCGACCATGTAGGTGCCGTAGGCGTTGTTTATCATCTGCGCCAATTCCATGACGCTTTCTTTTTTCTGATTAGCCGCGTTTTTCACCGACCATTTCTGGTCAAGGATTTCCTTTATAAGAAAATGCGGGAAATCGCCTTTTTCCGCGTCTTCAACGGTCCATTCAATATGGCTCTTTTCAAATTTCTTTTCCTTGCCTGATGCCGCGTCATAGAGCCGGAACCCGCCGTCAAGCACGGCCATCTCGCCGTCTTCAAGGAAGACCATTTCGCGCGTGAATTGCAGGAGCACGGGAATGTCTGAGGCGATGTATCTCGCGCCGTCCGTAAGGCCAATAATGAGAGGCGAACCTGTTTTAACTGCGACGAGCTTGTCTTCGCCGGAACGCATGACGACCACGGCGTTACGGCCCTCAAGGCGGTTAAAGGCGCGCCTGACCGATTCCTCAAGGGGCATGCCGTCCTTGGATTCATCTTCAATAAGATTAGCGATAACCTCGGTATCGGTTTCGGTAATGAATTTATAATTCCTGCCGGCCAATTCCTCTTTAAGTTCCTGGAAATTTTCCACGATGCCGTTATGAACGATGGTGATTTTATTGTTTTGAGATGTATGCGGATGGGCGTTAAGCCGGGTAACGCCGCCGTGGGTAGCCCAGCGGGTATGGCCTATCGCGATGGTGGACTGCAGGTCCGGGATTTGGGTTTCGGCATCCGGCGGCACGGGGCCTACGTCTTTATGGATAAACAGGTTCTGGTTATCGCGCACGGCGACGCCCCAGGAATCGTAGCCCCTGTAATCAAGCTTACGCAGGCAGGCGACGACCGTCATAGCGGCCTTAACCGGCTTATCCGAAACCAGACCGAATATCCCGCACATTATTAAGACTCCTGTAAAAAAACAGAGACGTTTTTGCCACGAGGACGCGAAGAACGACTAATCGTTAATTGGCCACGAATTAACACGAATTGCCGCGAATCATGGGCTATTGCGTCCTGATTACTAATCACTGATAACTAATTACTATTCAGTCTTCAATCGTGTTTATTTGTGGCTAAACATTAATCCGTCGTTCTTCGTGCCTTCGTAGCTAAAAACATTTAGAATTTTCGTCAATTATAGCATGGAAACGCGGGAAGTCAAATTATTGTTGACGGGGAAAGTAAAGGGTGGTTTTTAATTTCCTCCGCGGTATTTTGGTAGAGACTTGCCATGGCAAGTCTCTACACAATCAAATGTTATGAAAATGAAATGTCATTTGGGGGGCTGAAATTCGCCATGCCCTAACTGGCATATTCTGTATAAATTACTGCAAAAGACACGCAAACGACGAACAAATCAAACCACCAGTTTAAACAAACAGTACCTTTTTTCCAATCTTTCCTTGTCAGGCCAATCCTTTTTTTGTTTCGGAAGAATTAGCGTTTTGCCATTCATGGCTTGAAGGCCATATTTAAGCATTGGGCCGTCTATTTCTTCCAAAATGTCTTCACGCACTTTTACTTCATAATCAGGTGTCACCCCTATAATATTTTTGTCAAACGCTGCGTGGTGGATTTTGCATAAAGACAAACCATTTTGCACTATCGGCTCGCCTCCCGCTTCGCTATCAGCAATGATATGAGCAGCGTCAAGAAGTTCCGCATGACGTAATTTGCATAACGCGCAAGACTCCTTATACGCGGTCAAAACCAGGTCGCGAAATGCCACCTGATGTATGCGGTGACGCACTTCGGCAAAGGCATATTTTCTCATAATTAAGGACTGTCCCGCATCTGCAACAATACTTGCACCTGACAGTATTTCAGGGGAAAATATTCTTGATGCCGCTTGAATGTCCACTGTACAGCTTAGAGTTTCCGGATTATCCGCCACTATTTTAACCGGCCAAAAGGGAATATAGCGAGATGGCCGATGGCTGTAGAAATAAACCAGCGGCGTCCCGGTTCGCCAGGCTTCACGCAGATATCTATTGTCCCTATAATCAGGATCAGGCCCGCAATATTTATATATAAGATAACCATTTTCGGTATGCGTATCAAAATAAGGCCCGTCTTTCTTGCTCGTAATTGATATTGGAGTGGATTTGAATTGCTTAGGTTTCCAGATACCCGATTGACTAATAAGCGGAATTCGTTCATTACGAAATACGAAACCGTTCCGTAGCATATCTCCTGGAAGAACCGCCCCTATTTTATTGACTTGTTCATTCAGCCATGCAAACACCGCCGCGCGAAGGATGTCTTCCACGAATCAATTCTCCAATAATGAAGATATCTCAGCAAATCTGATCAGTGAATGCAATTATAATTGAATACGTTTTTTTATTGAAGCTCCCTGTAGCAAGCTACAGGGAATCTTCGCTCCGTCGCTGAAGCTCTGGAGCGTAAGCGACTCGTCTAAGGAAAACGAATATTGTATTATGCCTGCTTACCCTGCAGGGAATTCGCAGGCAGTGACGATTAAATCGGATACAATCCCATGTTCAAGACTATTCATAAACTTACGAATCTCGTCATGGGTTTATTCTGTCCTGTTTCTAAAAGTATATCGTTATCCCTGCCGAATAGATGTTATCCGGCGCGTTGCTGGTGATGGCCCTGAGGACTGAGACGTCCAGGACGGTGCCTTCATTGATGGCGAATTTTGCCCCGAGCGCCGCCGTATATGTGTCCGGGCCGTCCCGTCCGAATATGTTTTCGCCAAGCAATTCGCCTTCCACGGATATCTCTTTTGAGGCGTAATATTCCACGGCAAATGAATAAAATACCGCTGTCCTGTAATCCGTCTCGTCCAGGTTCTCAATAAAACCCCTGTACGCGCCGCCAAGATTGAAATGATATGCCACCGGCCCATTGGACCTGCTCATTACGCCGGTAAGCGAATATGAATTCCTGCCCGTGCCAAACCCTGTTTTTTCATCCCCGTTATGCGGCTTGTAATCAAAACGCAGGGTAAAAGCCGGCGTCTCGTCGGTTTCGTTGAACAGCCGCCATTTGGCAATAATAAGCCCGTCGGCAATATCGTCCTGCAGGTCACTCCCTGACGGATGCACGTTGCGGTAAGGAACTTCTATTCCCAAATCAAGCTTTTCCATAAGACCTGCCTGAATGGTGCCGCGGTACTCGGAATACTTGCCGCCGTTATCGTCCTTCCAGAACATATAAGACGCCTCAAAGGCAAAATGCCCCGGTTGTATGGTCCACGCGTCCTCGGTCCTCAAGGGCCGCGCAGCCATGGCCGGCATGGTGTTAATTAAAAAAACACCGATTATTACGATAAGAAAAAGTTTTATTTTTTGCATGATTTTATTATAGCATAAAAAAACTATAAATCAAGTTTTTAGTAATAGATGAGGCGGCACAGGCGTAACCAAAACGATAACCACAGAGATAAACCACTGCGACGAAAATCAAAAATGCAAAATAAAGAACGACGGACGAGATAACGACGACTATTCACATGAATAGACCCTTCGCAAGCTCAGAACTGCAGCAGGATACAATGGATAACGTACGACATATCTTATAAAGCAGCAAAGCCGCAACCAAAACCACGAAACGCGATAATTAACCACCGAACACGCCGAATACACCGAACGCATTAGGCAGATTTATCGCGATTGGTATAACTCCAAGACTTTCGGTGGGTTCGGTGATTTCGGTGGTTAGTTTTCGTATAAATCTTCTGTGCCTGCCTATGCCGAAGCGGCTTCGTGCCTACGCACCGAAGTGCTACGGCACGCAGGTGCGCGCAGGCAGGTTTTTTACGCAGAAGTTGAGCTGTAAGATACTAAGCGCTGAACCTTACTGATTTTGTTTCTTTTTTATTTCCTGAATGAACGGTTCAAATTCATCCTGAAGCGCCGGGTCCAATTCCATTGCCTTCTGCGCAACGGCGAGCGCGTCATCATACATGCCGAGCTCAAAATACGCGCGCGCAATCAGGCTGTAAGCCGGCGCGTATTCGGAATCAAGGTTAATGGCTATTCCGCAATCTTCCGCGGCCCCGGCAAAATCACCTTTCGCGGCCTTAGCAGAGGCCCGTTTAATGAAAATTGCCACGTTATCAGGATTGAAAACGTCCAGTTTTACGGCCTGCGTATAATCTTCTATGGCGCCGACATAATCAAGGGCTTCATTCCTGACAAGGCCGCGCGTATAATAGACAATCGGCTTCGGATCGTTTTCCACGGCCTTTGTGTAATATTCTATTGATTTTGCCAAATCGCCCTTCTGGCGATATAAACCGCCAAGTTCAAAATAAGGCATTGCATTTTGCGGGTCTATTGCGATGGCTTTTTCATACTCCGCTATGGCCGCGTTCGTTTCGCCTTTTTTAGACATTATCAAACCGCGGCTGATTAAAACCGATGCCTTGCCCGGTGTAAGCTGTTCAAGTTTGTCCAGCGCTTCCATGGAGCCGGCATAATCCCCTGTTTCATATTTCGCGTAGGCCAACTGATCATACGCATCCGCAAAATCCGGCCTGTTTTTGACGAGGAGTTCAAAATATCCCGCGGCATTTTTATAGTCGCCTTCTTTGGCGTTCAATATGCCCCGGCTGTAAATAAGCCCTTCGTAATCCTTATTAAGTTGCAAGGCCTTTTCAAAATCCATTATCGCATTATCGTAATCCTTCTTCAAGACGCGCATTATGGCCCGTTGAAAATACGCCTCGGCAAACTTCGGTTTTATTTCTATTGCCTTTGAGAAATCCTCTACGGCGCCGTCAATGTCTTTTTCATCCAACCTCGCGACCCCGCGGTTATAATAAGCCAGTTCATTATCCGGCCTCATGCGGATAACGGCGGTGTAATCCTCTATCGCGCCGAGCATATCATTCATCTTATACCTTGCCTCGCCGCGCAGGAAATATGAATTTGAATTTTTAGATTCCAGTTCAATGCCTTTGGTATAATCTTCAATGGCGCCCTGCATATCGCCTTTTTTCATCCTGATATCGGCACGATATAGAAATGCCGACGACTCGTTGGTTTTAGTTTCTATGGACTTTGTGAAATAACCCAATGCCGCATCAGAATCTCCTTTTTTTATGTAAATATATCCCAATTCGTAATATGCAAACGCGTTCAGGGAATTAAGTTCTATTGCCTTCACATGGTCTTTAATTGCGCCGTCCATATCTCCCATAAGAGATTTTATGTATCCGCGCCGGGAATATATGTCGCTGAAGTTTGGGGCAATTCCCGCGGCTTTATCAAGGATAACAATGGCGTAATCAAGTTTTTCATCCAACAGGTATGTGTCGGCGAGTTCCATGTACACCTCCGGAGAACCCGGAGCAAGCCGGATTGCCTCGTTGCAATCGTCAATAGCGCCTTTTATATCGCCTTTAAGGAGCCTTTTCGCGGCGGCACGCTCGCAATAGGCGCGCGCAAAAGAAGGTATTATCCGTATTGCCTGCGTATAATCGGCAATGGCGCCGTCTGCATCCTCTTTTATCCACCTCCTGAAACCCCTCTCAAAATATGCCCTGACATGCTGTGGTTTTATCTCTATCACTTTATCAAGATATTCCAGACCCGAAGGATTGACCTGAGCAAGCCAAAACAGGAATTCTTCGGAATTTGTCTGCCTGTATCCGTCTTCAAGAAGTTTTACGCAGGCTTTTAAATCCTTTTGCTTTATGTTTATGGCCTCGAATATCATCTTGTATTTTTGGAATTGTTCGGGCACACTGCTGTTTTGTTTTATCATGCTGAAATCGGCATCCGCGTCGGATTCAAATTGGGCCTGTTGCCGCCTTGACATCTCGGTGTTGAACCGTGCGGAATGGTAAGCTCCCTTGCCCTGTTCCAGGCGGGTTATGCCGCGCATGATATATGCGAGGTCAAAATCCGGTTTCAGTTTTATGGACTCGCTCAGGTCGTTTTCCACGTTAGTCAAATCATCCTTTTCCCTGTTAAGCATCGCCCTGTAAAAGTACGCCATCGGCGTAGGATATTTCCGTATGGATTTGTCCAGGATTTTCATGGAATCATCTATATGTTTCCATACTTTTTCCATATCCGTTCCCTTTTTATAAAAGTCAGGGAACACCTGATTGGCATACAGCCACGCGGTCTGGGCCTCCTCGGATGCTTCTTTTTCGTCTTTTATCTTTTGCGCGCAAAGCTCTTTTTTCTTTTCCGCCCCGGAATCTTCTTTTTCTATTTCAAGATACTTTATGTAATAATCGCCGGCTTCTTTCCATTGCCCCTGCGCGACTAATTCATCCGCCTTCCGCAGGTAATTGCCGGCGTCTCTTTGCTTTTTGTAGTAATTCATCACCACTATCGTCAGCATAACGCTGGCTATCAGAATACCTGCGGCTATCCCGGCTATGGCGGGTTTGTTTTTGCGCAGTTTCTTGATTACCTTATACGCCGTTGACGCGGGCCTTGCCAATATGGCCTCGCCGGCAAGGTATCTTTCAAGGTCTTCCGCGAATTCACCGGCGCTTCCATACCGGCGTTCCTTATCTTTTTCCATAGCCTTGAGTATTATTATCTCAAGGTCCCTTTCTGCCGCCTTGTTTATACTGCCCGGCAAATCGGGTTCCTTATTCGCCACCGCGTTCAGCACGTCAAGGTACGATTCCCCTGCAAACGGTTCTCTTCCGGTTACAAGCCAATACAGCACCGAACCCAGCGAAAATATGTCGCTCCTGGCGTCCAGTGTATCCGCGACAGACTGTTCGGGCGACATGTACGCCGGCGTTCCCATTATTGTCCCTGCTATTGTAATGTTTTTATCCGAACTAACTTTTTTCGCAAGACCGAAATCCGATAATTTGGGAATCATTTTGCCGGTTTTGGCATCCGTCAGCAATATGTTCGCGGGTTTGATGTCCCTATGAATTATATTTTGCCTGTGCGCGAAGTCCATGCCTTTTATTACGTTCACCATTAAGGCAACGTATTCAAGGATGTCCCTCCTGCCGGGCAATGTTCCCTCGTGGCGCGCCCCCCAATATTCTTCAAGCGTACCGCCTTTTACGTATTCCATCGCTATAAAGTGATTTTCCCCGTGCCTGCCTACTTCGTATATCTGCAGAATATTGGGATGTATGAGATTTGCCGCGGTCTGAGCTTCTCTTATAAAACGGCCTGCTATCTCTTCCTGGCTTGTGCTATGCGTCGGCGTATCGGTATCGCCGGGCAGGATCATCTTTATTGCAACGTATCTTTTAAGCGACGAATCCCATGCCTTATAAACGGCCCCCATTCCGCCCTGGCCGATTTTATCCGTAATAAGGTACTTATTCGCCACTAATTCCTTGAATTTCGTTTTCACCTCTTCCGGCGCGTCGTCAAAAGGCTTCAAACCATCATCCGCCCTGGTTTCCGAAGGCGCCCTTGCGCCGGAAACCGGTTTTAACGTTTCTTTATACGAAGCAACCTTTCCAGGCATTGCCGCGCCGATCATTTTTAATTCCGCGCCGCAATCCGCGCAGGCATTCTGCGCGAAAAATTCCGTGGTGCTCCCGAAGGAATATTGTTTTTTACATTTAGGGCATTCTGCTTTCATACAAAAATCCACGTTTCAGATTACAAAAACGTAATCTGCGCTCTGTAATCTTAGAATCTGCAATTTTACAATCCTGTTTGTTATACACTTTCTATTACCAAGGTCATTCCCTGCCCGCCGCCTATGCACGCGGAAGACATCCCGAATTTTTTATTGAGCCGTTTGAGTTTATGGATCAGCGTGCCGGTCAGGCGCACGCCTGTAGCTCCGTAGGGATGGCCGTACGCGATAGCGCCGCCGTCTATGTTGGTTTTTTCACGGTCCAGGCCGAGTTCTTTTTCCACGGCTATGTACTGCGCGGCAAAGGCTTCGTTGATTTCCACGAGATCAATCTGGTTGATTTTCAGCCCGGCAATTTCCATCGCGATTCTTGAGGCCGGCACGGGCCCGATGCCCATAACCCGGGGCTCAACGCCGCAGGTGCCGGACGAAACCAGACGCGCGATTGGCTTGAGATTATGCGCCTTTGCGTATTCCTCGGTAGCCATAACCACCGCGGCCGCGCCGTCCACGATGCCGCAGGAATTGCCCGCGGTCAGGACGCCGTCCTTGTTGTACACCGGCGGAAGTTCACCAAGTTTTTCCATGGTAGTTTCACGCGCGTGTTCATCGGCATTGATGACATCGATTTTTTTCGGCAGGCGCACCTTGCGCGGCTTAAGGCCGGACGCTTCGAGAACACAATTCGTTACAGGAACGATTTCGTCCTTCAAAAAACCGCTCTTGAATGCCTTGGCGTAACGCGCCTGCGAAAGCATTGCGAATTCGTCGCACTCTTTCCTTTTAATGCCGAATCTCCTGCCTACTTCTTCCGCGGTCATTCCCATAGGCATATCCACCGCGGTATCCAGGAACGCCTCCCATAGATAATCAACGAAAACCGGCCTGCCTATCGGGTATCCGAGGCGGTTTGCGTAAGATACGGTCGGCATACGCGTAAGATTTTCGGTACCGCCGGCGAGCGCGAGGGTTGCCTTGCCGAGGGCAAGGTGTTCCGCGGCCTGGGCAATGGCTTCAAACCCGCTTCCGCAAATGCGCTGGACGAGCAGTGCTGGCGTAGTCAAAGGCACGCCGGAATAGAGGCCCACGTGGCGCGGGGTAAAAAACGCGTCCGCGCTTGAAGCGCCTACGTTGGCAAAACATACAAAATCAATATTTTTTGCGTCAATGCCGGACTTGCGAATGGCGTCGCGAGAGGCGAGAACGCCGAGTTCGGTGGCAGGCACTTCGGAAAACCCGCCGCAGAGCCGCCCGAACGGGGTGCGCGAATATGCCAGAAATACGATGCCTTCAAATAACGAACCGTAACCCGTGTCTTTTTTGAAACCTTTTACTGTCATAGCAAACTCCTTTGAATTAAATGTTATTTCATTTTTATCTGATTCAGTATTGCTTTACAAATATCGTCCAAATCAAGCTTGTTTGCCCAATTGGTTATGTAGTTATAATCCAGGTTCTCTCCTGATATTTTAATTATGCCGGCAATATCGCGCAAATGTTTTTCGGAACCGCCTTGTCTGTAGAAATCCATTTTTTTTACGATTACGTCTTCCGGAGAGGCAAAATTCGCGTATATATTATTGCTCGTTTGGATTTTTCTTAACCGTTTAAATCTGCTTTCATCAAATAAATTATTTTTTTTGACAATAACGTCAATTTTTAGCCCGGAAGACGGATGGATGATATTAAATTGCAATTTGCGATTTACGGCGTCCTTGATTGCTTCCTCGCTTAAATAAAATTCAGGCAAAGGAAATTTTTTTATTAAATCGTTTATATGCGCTTCGGAAATATCCGCCACGATGTCAATGTCATTGGTAAAGCGCGGTTCTCCATAGATAATAGAAGCCGTTGAACCGGTTATAAAATATGCGACTCCAAGGCTGGCAAAACTATCGGCTATAAGTTTAATCAAATCCTGCTGTTCCATGCGACAGTCTCCTTACTAATTCTTTTTGGATTTTTTTGCCATCCCAATCAGGATGTTCTGAACGCAGATGCGAAGTCAGCGTCTTTACCGCAAAACGCCACATGCCGAACGCTATTTCCAGCCGTTCTGCGGGTGTTTTTTTCTTCAGGATTTCCGCCATCTGGTCGTCAATTACTTCAATTTTCATGATGCATGGATTATACAATAAACCTGGATTGAAATCAAGGATTGGAAGAAAAGGAAATGTAACGCCACTGCTTACTGGCCGGTCATGCTTTCTTTCCGGAAAAACCGAACCTGTATTTCTTTATTTTCGTTTCAACTGCCAAAACGCCGGCAAGAGATATGAGCACCGCTATGCCGAATACCAGGAAGACATAAAGCGCTTCGTTGCCGTTCCGGTCTATCAATTTCCAGTAGTCTATCGCCCATACGGCCAGAAAATGGGAAAGGAACAGGCCAAATGACATATCCGCGAGGAAATTATTGAACGGCAGTTTCAGATTGCTTTTCGCGATAAACGATATGACAGGCAGTCCTATAAGGATGCCAAGCATAGTCTCCCTTATATAAGGCACAAGAAGCCTTCCCATTATGCCCAGCGTAATAAGCAGAAATAAAATAATCGTATAACATATGGACGGGAAATGCCTGTCAAACCAATCCGCTTTATCCGGATTTTTGGTATTTTTGCTGACGCACGCGCCCAGAATGAATATAAATATTATACCCGGCACAAGCCTGTAACCGTAAGTGTCCGGGTCTATGGCGCCGGCGCACGCAACGGTAAAAACAACAAGCGAAACCGCTGCTGCTATGATTTTCACCGGTTTGAACATAATTATGAAAGGAAGCAGTATATAGGCCTGGAGCTCCGCGCCGAGCGACCACGCCGGCGGCACGAGGCGGTTTTCAGGCGCGGTCAAAACGGAATTGTCAATGAACATGGAATAATTAAGCGGAACTATAAGGATGTTTCTAAGGGTATTGAAAAATTCAAACCTCGGCCTGCCGTAGCCGGTAACGCATATAAATACAACGGTTAAAAGCATTACGAACAAGTAGAGTGGGAATATCCTCAGCGCCCTTTCTACGTAAAACCTTGCCAACAATGATTTCCCTGATTCAAAAACATTCAACAGGAGATGGCATACCACATAACCGGCGAGCATGTAGAACGAAACCACGGCCGCGACGCCCAGATAAAAACTCTGAACCGTTACGTTGATGTGCGATAACATCACGAATGCCGCGAGCAAGAAACGAAAATATCCGAACACTTAAAGACTCCTGATTTCCATTGCACCTTGTATTACCAAGACCTCTTTATACCAGAAGGCGCGGCAAAAGGCAATGAAAATAGCAGTGTTGAAGAAAGGCCTCAGTCAAGGTGGCATTTTAACATAGTAGTTACTACGGAGAGCATAATATACTTGACATTTGAAGGTAACCGCAGGCTTTAGCCTGCGCTTAGAATCCAGTATTACAGCGCAACCTAAAGGTTGCGGCTACCTTAGCGCTGGCTATGAATGCCAAGTATATTATGCTCCGAGTGATATAAACGAAAAAATAAAAGCGTATAGTAGCCCAGCCATTTATGGCTGGGTTTGTATGTTAAAAGCCTAATATTTACGCCATTCATGGCGTTATGTTAAGGGCATGAATGCCCTCCATAGTTCTCGATTTTCCAGAACCCA
>JACRIJ010000086.1 GCA_016220095.1 Planctomycetota bacterium
AGAAGATTTATACGGAAATTAACCACCGAAAGCACTGAACTCACTGAATCGTAATATATTATATCATTAAAATGCAATCCCCTCCCCCTAAGATGGGGGAGGGACAGGGTGGGGGTGAAAACTCATTATCACCCTCCCCCTAGACCCCTCCCATCAAAGGGAGGGGGGAGAGACGCTAAATATACGTTTTCAGTGTGTTCGGTGTGTTCAGTGGTTAATTATCGTATTTCGTGGTCTTGGTTGCGGCTTTGCTGCTTTATAGTCTAAGTTCTCAACTTCCATGTAAAATGCATAGAAATTTAAGATTTTAGAATTAAGATTTTCATGAAATACGTCGGAGAAATCCAAAATCTTACATCTTTCCGTTTACATCTGTACTTAGTCTTTATATTATACACCGAAGAAGCTCTTATGTCAAGGCATTTTTTGTAAAAAGTTGGAAAAAGTTGAAACAGACACGGAAGAACGAACCGACTGAACAATCAATTGACTGCAACCCCTGTAACACCGTAAACCCCTTACTCCTAAACCCCTAAACTCCTTATCCCCTTACCCCCTTAACCCTTATTCGAATATATTTTCCACGACGACTTCGTTTTGATGGCTAATACCGCTTTCTATGCCCTTTATCGAGTCAACCATGACACCAACGGTGCCTTTTACGGAATTAAGTACTATTATGCTACTGCCTATATTATTTGCTATATGCCTTGCCGGTCCTTTGAATATATCCGCGCTGAAAAGGGAAACAATCTTATCCTGATGCATGAAATACCCCAGGTAATGGGCATAGTTCCTGTTTACCTGATACGTAATTCGCACGTCTTTTGCCCTTAAAACGCCCCCTATACAGGTTACGGACACGGCCAATTCCTGCCCGTTCGCGAAAAACACCATTAAGGATTCGGGAATAGCGCCCTGCTGTTGGGTTGAAACGCATTCAGACGACGAAGTCCTGCGGACGGATTGAAAATAGTCCGCGATAATCCTGTATGCGTTAAGAATGCTCTTTGTCTGCTCGCCTGAACCTACCGGATTGTCGGGATTGTAGTCAGGATGATGCCTCAGAAGCAATTGCCTTGCTCTCTTTTTTATCACATCCATCGGCGTATCACTGTCAACGCCTAATACGGCGCATGCCATTTGTATCTCTGTCATAATATTTTAATCGGCAAAATGAATTCCTGACTTTACGAATCTCAGCTATCAAATCTTCAGATACCATATCTCATTTTTATTGCCATTTCGCTGAAATGTGCTAAAATACGAATCATGCTGGACAAATTAAAAGCCGCAATCCGCAGAAAAATCGCCTTATCCAACGTAAGAAAACACAAGGGGCCTTTTTACCTGACCCTCTTCGTGACAAACCGCTGTAACCTGCGGTGCGTCCATTGTTTCTACCACTCGGAAATTGCCGGCTCAAAGCTTGAGCTTTCGGCTGAAGACGCCGCAAGATTCATGCCTTATTTGAAAAATCGCCTCGCGTCCGTAATCATCACGGGCGGCGAACCTACCCTTCACCCGGAATTGCCCGAAATATGCCACATAATAAGCTCCCAGACAAAATGCTCCTACATAGACCTTGATACGAACGGTGTTGATACCAAATTGGCCGTAGATCAAATAGAAGCTATATTACAGAAAACACATGTTCAACTCAACGTACAACTCTCTCTGGACGGGTTTGAACAAACCCATAACACCATCCGGAATTGCAAGGACGGCTTCCGAAAAACCCTGACTACGTTGGAAGCCCTCCTGCCTTTGTGCAAAAAAAACGCGCTTATGTCCGTGACAACGCTGACTACCGTGAATATGCGCAATTATAAGGAGGTACTTGAGTTCCGCAAGTTCATAACGTCAACCTACCCTGTCCGGCATAATATCAGCCTGGTGCGCGGCACTGAATGGGGTATCGGCGGCATAAATAAGGACGCCCTGTCAGGATTCACCCCGCCGGATCCGAATACCACACTGCCGCCGCTGGAAGAACTTGAAAAAATATACGGCTCTTTATATAATTCCAAAGAACGCCTTAACGCGCAACAGGAAACCCAACGCAGAAAATTACGATTGTCTCTTGATATACTTAAATGCCAAAAACGCATTATACCCTGCCTCGCCGGTTATATTGACGGCGTGATTTATCCCAATCTGGACACGGCTATCTGCGAACCCACAAACGTCGTCGGCAACCTTAAGGACTACGATTACGATTTCAATAAGCTCTGGCTGTCAAAATCGGCCGAAGATATGCGCAGGAAAACGAGGAATTGCTATTGCATACATTCCTGCAATATACTGCATTCGTTAAAATACTCTAACCAGTGACCAGTGGCCAGAGTGAGAAAGGAGAATGAAAAATGCAGAAGGAAGGACGAACGTAATAACGGGTAGCGAGGAACGGAGCGACGGACGAATAGCAAGACCTTCGTAACTCCGTACCCCCTAAACCCTTTAACCTATAACCTCTAACCTATAACCTCTAACCTATTAGAACCACGTATGCCCGTCAAAAACATTTTAATGATTTCACAGGTATTCCCCCCTGCCGGCGGCGGCGGGGTGCAAAGGACGTTGAAATTCGTCAAATACCTGCCGCAATCCGGCTGGCACCCGACGGTGCTTACACTGAAGCCTGATTCCAGATACCCGAAAGACCATTCAATGCTTGCGGAAATACCGCACGGCGTGCATACCGTAAGAACCGGCCAATGCAACTATCATTTGGCTTTGGCATTGCTGAAAAAAATCGGGCTTAACGGATTGCATTCTTATTTTACGCGCTTTCTCGCGATGCCTGATTCAATGAACGGCTGGATTTCGCCGGCATTTTTCAGGGCGCTTCAATTGTGCAGGGAAAGGAAATTTGACGCCATCTACACGACTGCCCCGGCATATTCAACCCACATCATAGGCCTGCTTCTGTCCAAAAGAACCCATATCCCCTGGGCCGCTGACTTCAGGGACGAATGGACATCGCATTCCGAATTCAAGCACCTGACCGCATTCCATTATAAACTGCATAAACAACTTGAGGCAAGCGTTATTGCAAATGCCTCGGCTGTCATATCCGCCAGCCCCAACGTAACGGATTATTTCCAAAATCAATACACCGGCTCTGAAGATAAATATCATACGATAACGAACGGTTTTGACCCTGAAGATTTTAAAACGATAAGCGCCCCTGCCTGCGGAGACGATGGAAAAATGAAAATAACCTTCATAGGTTCGGTGTACGGATATGTGGA
Source organism: Planctomycetota bacterium (assembly GCA_016220095.1). GTDB lineage: Bacteria > Planctomycetota > MHYJ01 > JACQXL01 > JACRIJ01 > JACRIJ01. The sequence continues at coordinate 3,255 of JACRIJ010000086.1, forward strand.
TCCCGTGCCTTTCCTGAACGCAGTCAAAGAACTTATTGACGCAAAAAAAATCCAACGTGATAAACTGGTTATAAAGTTTGTAGGGAATTTCTGGATTCCTGACAATGCCGTAAAACAATACAGCAGTCTTTATGAAATATTGCCGTACACAGACCATCTTAACGCCGTCGCGCGCATGGCAGAATCAGATCTCCTGCTGGTATTGTTAAGGAGGTCCCTAAGAACGATACCGGCCAAGATATTCGAATATTTTGCCGTAAACAAACCGGTGCTGGCAATAGTGCCGCAGGGTGGAATCGCGGCAGAACTCGTTACCGCATACAAGGCCGGATTTACGGCTGACCCGGAAAATCCAGCCGATATAAAAGAGTCTGTGCTGAAGGCATATAACCTCTGGTCAGACAAAAAATTATGCTTGCAACCGAACGAAGATTTTGTTAAAACCTTTGACAGGCGCCTGCTGACGCAGAAACTCGCTAAAATACTCGATGGAATTGAAAAAGGAACAAAAAAACCTGAATCACCAAACCCCGTAACCCCTTAACTCCTAAACCCCGTATGAGAATTTGTTTTATATCCGATTCTAAAAGCGTCCATTGCAAACGCTGGACCGAGGCTATGGCTAAACTCGGCCATGAAGTCCATCTTGTCTGCAATCACCCCGTTAATCTGGCCGGCGTAAACGTGCACGTTCGGGAGATGTACCCATTCGGCAAAAAAGGCCTATGCAGGATTATCTGTGGCATGCTGAACGTACGTAAAACAAAAAAACTGATACGCGCCATAAATCCGGACATCGTGCATCTGCTCGGGCTATTTCCTCTCATGGCCCCTGACCTCAAGCACATAGTCCGCGGACTGCCTAATCTCGCAATCTCCGGCTGGGGCGGAGAATTTACGGGTTCATCCGGCATGGTTATGGACGAAAAAGCAAAAGGGATACTCCGGTATATCCTGAAACAAGCTGATAAAATCACCGCAACAGGACGCCACCTCGCCCAAATAACGTCGCAATTTACCGGCAAGGAAATTATAATCGTACCCTATGGCGTGGAACTCAACAGGTTTTCGCCGTCGGAATTTCCTGAAAAACAAAGCAATGCTTTAACCATCGGGTTCCTAAAGCATTTTGAAAAAAAATACGGCCCTGAATGCCTGCTGAGGGCATTTGCGCTACTGACGAAAAAACACGGCAATATTGAATTGCTTTTGATAGGCGGCGGCTCTCAGGCAAATACGCTTGAACAACTTGCCGCGGATCTTCGCATAACACCGCTTATAAGATTTATAGGCGCCGTACCCTACGAGGACGTGCCCTTATGGCTCAGCAGGATGGATATTTTTGTCATGCCGTCGGTTTATGAGGAATTCGGAGTCGCGGCGCTTGAAGCCTCCGCAATGGAACTGCCGGTCGTTGCGTCCAACGCCGGCGGCATCCCTGAAGTCGTACAAGACGGCAAAACCGGCATCCTCGTACCCCCGGAAAACCCTGCGGCGCTCGCCGATGCCATAGATAAACTAATCTCTAATCCGCAAATGCGCGCTGAATTCGGCAAAGCAGGCAGGAGATACGTTGAAGAGAACTATAGATGGGAAGAGAATGTAAAGGCAATGATAGAAGTCTATAAGTCTATGAGTCCGGAGTCGTGCTGATTTAATGATCTGGTGACTGGATGACTTGATGATTTGACGATTATGCGTCCGCTGTCAATCATTAAATCACCAAATCATCCAGTCATTAAATCTCGTCCGTCCTTCATTCTCCATTTTTCATTATTCATTTTTGGTAAGAGTATGGACATAAGTATTATAATAGTAAACTACAACACAAGGGATTTTATTGAAAAATGCCTGCTGTCAATCTATTCAAGACGGCATAAGGCGTCTTTTGAGGTATTTGTCGTGGACAATGCCTCAAACGACGGTTCCGTGGAAATGGTTCGTGATAAATTCCCATCCGTAAACCTCACGGCAAACCCGCAAAACACCGGTTTCGGCGCCGCCAACAACATCGCTATGAAAAAATCATCCGGCGAGTACATCCTTCTGCTAAATAGCGATGCCGAATTGACCGACTATGCCCTTGATAACTGCGTTGATTTTATGCGCAATCACCCTGCATGCGGCATTATGGGCGGAAAATTGCTCTACCCTGACGGCACTACCCAAGTGTCCGTCTGCCCTTTTCCGTCGCTTTATATCGCCTTTACTCAGCACCTCCTGCTCGTACGGCTGTTCCCAAACAGCAGAATATTCGCCCCGCACAGGAATGCCCTGTCAAAAAGCGATTATGAAAAAGAACAGAAAGTTGACTGGGTCAGCGGCGCTTTTATGGCCGTCAACAGAAAATGCCTCGAACAAACCGGGCTATTTGATGAGAAATTCTTCCTCTATTACGAGGAAACGGACTTGTGCCTGAGATGCCATAATGCCGGATGGGAAATTTGGTATTCCCCTTCTGCCGCGGCAATCCATTACGCAAACAAAACAACCGTTAAATTTAAGCCGAAGGTATTTGAATATTCATCCACCAGCCTTGTCTATTATTTTTTGAAACATAAACCGCTTTTTAGTATAATAGCGCTTAAGGCAATGCTTTTTCCGCTCGTGTGCGTGCGCCTTTTGCTCAACCTCCCCGCGCGGCTCGCAGGCTCTGATGACGCCAAAACCCGGGCAGTGTCTTATAATAATGTGCTGAAATACATTATGCGTTAACGAAGTTTAGGAGTTTAGTGTCTAAGCCCTCAACTTCTGCGTATTTTGCGCAGAAGTTTATAAACCATACGTATTTTCGTCGCGTCGCTTGGCGTTCTTAACGTACTTTGCGACTTATTGCGTTCGTCCGTCGGTTCGGACGTACGACGGCCGGAATAAACCGCAAAGAACGCAAAGACGACGGATATTCGTATCGTCTTAGCGTGCTTTGCCCTTCGCTCCGCTCAGGGTAAACTTACTTTGCGGTTAAATCGTCGCCGTTAGAACGAACGACGTTTTGACCGCAAAGGCCGTTAAGCGCGCTAAGCACGACCAACCAGTAATCGGATCTCGGCTCTCAGTTTTGGTTGCGGCTATGCCCTGTACCAAAGCGAAGCGTTTATCCTGAGGCAGAGACGAAGCGCTTGGTACAGGGTGTTCTGCTTTATAAGTTTAGGAGTTACGGAGATACGAATTCTTTCGTTATTCAAATGAAAATACTTTACATCTGCGGCATAAATCTGAACCAGAACTTTGCCGGCACCGTAAGGGTGCTCAATACGGCAAAGCACCTTGCCCAAAACGGCAATACCGTGCACCTGCTCGCGCCGGGTTTTGACGCGTCCGGATTGCAGGGCGAAGGCTTCCGTATTCACTTCGCCCCGACAACTAATATCAGATTCCTCAGGACAGCTCTTTTCATCCTTCTATTCCCGCTTTATTACCTGGTTCTAATGCTGAAACTGCGGCCTGACGCGGTTTATGAAAGGGAATTGGCTCTCATACCGCTGTCGCCTTTGACAAGGATTCTGTTCCGCACAAAACACTTCATGGAATTAAACGGCTTCCTTCCAGGAGACCTGCCTTCCGGGATAAAAAGATCGCTTGTCATATTGAATGAAAAACTCTCATTCATGAACGCCTCAGCGCTTATTGCGTCAAGCAAGGGCTTAATAACCGGTTATACCGGCAAATATCAACTTACAGACAAACCGGTTTATGTCTATGTAAACAGCGCCGATGAAAAGAAGTTTTTCCATATCCTGAAATACGAGGTCTGCAACAAAACCGGGCTCGCAGTTGATTACAGATACATCGCTACAACCGGCAGTTTTTATAGCCACCACGGGCTGGATTTGCTCGTAACCGCAGCTCCTGAAGTGATTTCCAAACATCCGAAAGTCCGCTTCCTTCTGGTCGGCGACGGACCCGCAAGAAAAGGCGTGGAACAGCTTATCGCACAGAAAAAACTCCAGGATTACTTCATCCTGACCGGCAGTGTTAAACATGCTGAAATTCCTTTTTACATCAACGCATCCGATATCTGCGTATCCATAGACACCCGTTATCCCCGCGGCAATACGCCCACTAAAGTGCCCGAGTATATGGCATGCGGCAAAGCCCTGCTTGTATCCGATAATATAGAGTATGAGGAGATACGGCAGTGCGGAATCGCCATACCCGTTGATGACAAGACCGCGCAAAGTATAGCAGACGCCCTTAATAAAATGCTGGCCGATAACGTCCTGCTTGAAAAATACGGACAGAATTCCCTTGCCGCCGCAAGAAACAGGTATTCTTACGCTATAACAGTTAAGAAATTAAATGATTTTTTATCTGCTTAATCTGTTGTAAAAAACATCCGTTTTATCCGTCGCTACAGCAAGAAAGTACTGCAATGAAAACAACCGTAATAATTCCTACTTTAAACCGAAAATTTACCGTCCTTAAGGACGCCGTTGATTCCTTATATAAACAACGCGCAAACACGGAATTTTCACTCGTAATAGTAGACCAGAACGACGCGGCCGATCCTGAACTATCGGCATACCTGAAAGACCTGCCTGGCGGCGTAAAACACATACGCATAGCGGAAAAAGGCCTGCCTAATGCCAGAAATGTCGGTTTGCAAAACGCGCAGGAATCGGATATAGTCATTTTCTGCGATGACGACGTAATAATAAGCAGGAATTTCATAGATAATCATCTAAAGAACTACAGTGATGAAAAAACAGGCGCGGTCGCAGGCAGGGTTTTCAGAAAAGACAAGCCTCCCGCGAAAAACATAAAGAAAGTCGGCAGTTTCAGGCATTTTGACGCAAACTTCACGGACAATTTTGACGCCTGTTTCAGGACTGAAATTGATTCGCTTTTCGGATGCAATATGTCCTTCAGGCGCGAAGTCCTTGAAAAAGCCGGCGGATTTGACAAACGATTCGGCGGCACCGCGCACCTTGAAGAAACCGACGTATCCCTGAGAATCAAAAAACTCGGATATAAATTGATATTTGATCCCGAAGCGGAGCTGGAACATGTTTACGCGGGCACGGGGGGATGCAGGATGAAAAACCCGGAAGACTGGGTTTACTGGTATTGCCATAATTACACCCTGCTTTTCCTGCGGCATTTTAACCGGGGCTTTTTCGGAATCTTTCTCGCGGAACGGATTGCCCGTACACTGCTTTTCGCCATAGAATACCGGTCATTATCAGTGCTTGACCGCGGCATACGCGGAATAATTGACGGAATAATGAAAGGTGAGAGGTGAACAGGTGACAGTTGAACGACGGGCGAAGAACGGAACGACTGGGCACTGACCACTTATACTTTGTGTCTTCGCGACAAAAAACGTTTATTATATCTACTGATTTAACATGAAAATATTAGTAACCGACGGAAACAACCGTGTCGCCCTGGCGATAATCAGGGCTCTTGGAATCGCAGGCGCCGACATAACGTGCGTGGAACAAGCGCCTTTTGCGCGGCTTAGGCCGGTTTCTTTCGCGTCTAAATACGTCCGGAAATCACTTATCACCCCTGCCATCACGGACAGCGGATTCATCAACGCCCTGCTTGACGCGGCTAAAGGCCACGATATCCTTCTGCCGGTTTCTACAAACCTTGTCTTGACTGTTGTAAAACATAAAGAATTATTTGAAAAACACGGGATCAAAATCCCTTTCGCAGATATAGGCAAAATACTTTCGGTAAACGATAAATTCCGGCTTATCCCAAAGGCCCGCGCCGCGGGAATACCCGTACCGCAAACCTTCGCGCCTGACGGACTTGATGACGCGCTCAAAATTGCAAAGAAATTGGATTATCCGGTAGTTTTAAAGCTTTGCACGGACGAAACGCTTTACCTTGAACCCTCGCAGAGGTACGCTATAATCAATTCTGAAAACGAACTGCCCGCGGAGTACCGCAGGCTTTCAAGCCTTAACAAGCAACTCCTTCTACAGGAATACATACGCGGCAAGGGTTACGGATTTTTCTGCCTTATGGATAACGAATCCAATCCCATCGCAACCTTCTGCCACGAACGCCTCAGGGAATACCCTGTCTCGGGCGGCCCGTCAACCTTATGCAGAAGCATCCACGACAAAAAACTGACGGATTACGGCCTAAGGCTTTTGAAGGCCATAAACTGGACCGGCATAGCCATGGTGGAATTCAAAAAAAGCCGCCATGACGGGGAATATTATTTAATGGAAATCAATCCCCGTTACTGGGGTTCACTTCCGCTCGCGACCTTCGCAGGCGTTAATTTTCCGCTCCTGCATTGCAAATCGGCCATGGGCGAAAAAATGCCGTCCGACACGCATTACAAGGCTGATATGAAATTAAGATTTATCGCGACCGACATCCTCAGCCTATACAGCTCTTTTAAGGCCGGCGGCAGAGGCATTGAATGGGCCGATGACATGCTTGATTATATATTCGGCCGCAGTATCCCAGACGGCATCTTTGACTGCACAGACCCGAGGCCGGGGCTTCTGTACATAAAAAACAGGTTTTCCAATTTGATATTTACAATTTTCAATTTACAATAAACGTTGTTCCGCAAAAATACAAACGCTTTGACAAGGACTTAAGGAGACTTTTCGGAAATCAAATCGCAAATCATTCAGTCAGCAAATTCCGGCAGTCCTTCCTCCTTCTTTGTCAAAGACGCAACTATATATTGACACAAACCCTGACGTCTTGCTATAATAACACCCAATTCTTATGCGAATACTAACAGTAATTGACGTCTTCAGTTTCACGCCTGCCGGCGGCGCAGGTACCGTGATGTACAACATCGCGAGGGAACTATCGCGGCGCGGGAACGACATGCACGTGATATGCCGACGCCGCAACGACCTGCCGCTTGAAGGCGTGATTGACGGCATAAATTTTCATACCTACGACGCCAATCCGCAGAGCCATACTGATTTGCTTTCAAAAGGCACCGGTATGGTAAGAAAGATTTTCTCAGACCTGCACAAACAAAAGCCGTTTGACGCCCTGCACGGCCACCACCCCTTGCCGGTTTACGCCATAAAACGGCTGGACACGGCAAAAAACCTCCCCTGTTTCATGCATTTCCATTCGCCCTGGCATGAAGAATACCTGACGCGTAAAACGCGAAGCTGGAAAAACTTCTATCGCCTGCCGGCTGTATGGTTCTTCAGTTCCATGCGGCGCAGGACTGAAAAATGGGCGCTTGATAATTCAACAAAAATAATCTGCCTGAGCGATTACATGAAACAGAAAATAGCCGTTACCCATAAAATCCGGGAAGATAAAATTGCAATAGTACCCGGGGCCGCGGATATGGAAAGATTCGTGCCTGTGGCAGATAAAACCGCGTTGAGAAAAAAATTGGCCTTGCCTGCCGACAAATTCATCCTGTACACCGTGCGCTCCCTGATTCCGCGCACGGGAATAGATAAACTCATAAAAGCCATGCAAATTATCCTGCCGGAGGCCCCGGACGCAGTGCTCGTAATCGGCGGCACAGGCCCGCTTGAAGACGAATTAAAGCAGATGGCCGAAGATATGGGAATTGATGATAATGTGATTTTTACGGGATTTATCCCGAACGAATACCTCGCGCCGTATTACCAGGCGAGCGACCTCGTCGTAATGCCTACGCAGGAACTCGAAGGATTCGGGCTGGTCACGGTGGAAGCCATGGCCTGCGGAGTGCCCGTAACCGCGACGCCCGTAGGCGGAAACATTGAAGTCCTGAGCGGATTTGACAAATCCCTGTTAACTGCGGAAAAGGACGAAACAGCCATCGCGCAAACGATTCTCAGCCTGTATAATGACAAAGCAAGGATGTCCGGAATAGCGGACAGATGCCGGGAATATGTTGAGCAAAATTATACGTGGCAAAAAGTAGCAGACAAACTGCTGAAACTACTGACACCGACGACAATTAACCACTGAAAACACACGATTTTTTGCCACGAAGACACTAAGGCACGAAGAACGACTAATTGACCACGAATGAACACTAATGCACACGAATACCATCGAAATGTCGCACGTAATCCTGCGTATCCTGTCTTTATGTTCTTCGCGGCTTCGTGGCTAAAAATACTATGCAAATTAGAAATTACTTACAATCTATAGAATTCCTTAATTCCTTTACCGACTACGAAAAGGAATCAAAGGTGAAATACACCCGCGACGCCTATGACCTGGACAGAATTGCCGCGCTATGCAAAAGGCTCGGCAACCCGCAGGATAAGTACCCGAAAATCCACATCACAGGCACCAAGGGCAAAGGCTCCACGGCAATCATTTTGCATGACATCCTGAAACATGCGGGATATAAAACCGGATTGTACACGTCCCCGCATCTGGTAAAAATTAATGAACGAATTGTCGTAAACGGCCGCCCTATCAGCGACAAGGATTTTGCGCAGACTCTTGAATCAATACGCCCGGCCGTTATGATGTTCGGGCGGAAAAGCTCCCCGCCGACCTTTTTTGAAATACTTACAGCAATGGCATTCAGTTATTTTGCAAAACAAAATATAGATACCGCCGTTATAGAAGTCGGCATGGGCGGTCGTCTTGACACGACGAATATTATAAAACCGATACTCAGCATAATTACGAACGTAGATTACGACCACACGGACAAACTCGGCAAAACAATCCCGAAGATAGCCTTTGAAAAGGCCGGCATAATCAAGGCCGGAATTCCCGCGATAACGTCTGAGACAAAGCCTGTTGCCCTAAAGGTCATAGATGATTTTGCACGGCTCAAAAGAGCGCCGTTACTGCGGACAGGAAAGGATTTTTATTTGCGCGATGTTAAAAGCATATTCGGCGCCGGCAGGACAGGCTCCGAATTTACAGTAGAGACGCTGGATTCTTTGCACGAAAAGCTTTTCATACCGGCATTAGGAACGCATCAGGCGATGAACGCGGCAACAGCGGTTTGCGCAGTGGATATATTAACCAGGAAATACGGATTCAGCATAACTGACAATGAGATAAGAACGGCGTTAAAAAACGTCCGACTGCCAGGCCGGGCGCAGATTATCAGCCATTCGCCGCTGGCAATATTGGATGCGTCGCACAATCCCGTTTCAATGAGAGCTTTAAAGGAAGCAATCCGGCCCGTAACAGAAAAACGCAAAGTGATTCTAATACTTGGAATAGCAAGGGATAAAGACGTCAGGAAGGTTTTAAGCACAATTTTACCTGTAGCCAACGTTGTAATTTTTACAAAATCGCAGAGTCCGCGGGCGTGCGAACCTAAGGAGCTCAGGAGATTGGCATTAAGGATAAGGCCGAATGCAAGGTATTTCACCACGGAAGATGTCAGGAGCGCGGCACAAATGGCTCTTGCGGCATGCAAAAGAACCCGCAATAGTGCGCTCGTAATAACGGGGTCATTTTATGTGGCAGGAGAGACGGCGGGATATCTTAATCCTCAATCCTTAAGGATGAATAATGCAAAATGAAGAATGAAGGACGGACGAAATAACGATTACGAAGCCACAGAGCGCACAGAGACCGCTGAGGAATAACGATGACGCTTTTGCCGCGAATTACGAGCCATAGTTCACTGAGCGCTGATATTGTATTTATTCGTGTTCATTCGTGGATTAGTTAGTGTCGCCGTTCTCTGCGCTCTTTGTGTTCTCTGTGGCTAAAAGCGTCGTCGCAGTTTTGGTTGCGCCTGCGCACCGAAGCGCCTGCCTTCGCCGAAACGAAGCATCGGCTTCGTGCAGGCAGGCTCCGGCGCACAGGTGCGGCTTTGCTGCTTTATAGTTTAGGAATTCGAATTTAGAGTTATCATCAAGTCCCTTTGCCGATAAATTTTCAATACTAATTACCATGCCCTCCAAAGCCACTGCTCCAATTCCCTCCCCTCCCGCGGAGGGGATAGAGGGGTGGGTACTTATACTCTTCCAGACAAAATTATGACCAACTAAAAGAGCTCCGACAGGAGCGGCATATCAGCTGAGACTCGCAGTATCGCTTACGCTCGGAGGAAACGCAGTATCGTTGCGACTCGCAGGATCGCTCACGCTCGCAGGATTGCCACGGCTCGCAGGAAACGCAGGATACGTAAGAACGCAGGCTTAAACCAATTAAACCGCCTGAACAAGTTTGTGGTGTTTTGATATTTACAATTTGCAATTTTCAATTTACAATCAACGTCATCAGGAAGGCGTTAAAAGTTGTAATACTTAAGCCATTTGCAGTGGTACTTGTCATTCCTGCTAAAATCCTATTGCATTGCGGTAAGATGAAACAGCAGGAATCCAGGGTTCTAATTCCCATTAGAATTTTCAGTTCTGGATTCCCGCTGTATAGAGCTTTATATTTTGTTAGTCTTGTAGCGGGAATGCCAGCAAGAATATTATACTGCAAATGGCTTAAGTATTACTAAAAGTTAAAGCAAAGAAATTTTTCTCATTTTACGTCTTAAGCCTTCCGTACTGCGAATTTCAGTCCAATAGACATTTAAAGAGTGTTTGTCCGACTTTATTTTAACTGCAAAATCGGCATCGGCCAACTGTTCAAATATGTCTATATCAAACAAGTCATCGTTTGTTAGAGTATAAAAACCCTGTTTTTGCAAAAGGCATTTTACTGTCAACGGAAAGACATACGAACTAAGCAACAAATGCTCGTACAGGCTCCATAAACTTGGCCTTGTATCTTGTTTCTTTCCATGTGCAAAAGCACCACGAAGGCGATAGAAATCCAGCATCCAAACCTCCCTGAGGTATTTGCCCTCGGCGACAATTTTGAGAAGACTAAAACAGGTTTCATAGACTTCCTGCTTCTTGATGCCAAAAACTTCCCGCTTATCGTCCTTGAAGCCAAATCGGAAGACAAAAATCCTCTCGTCGGCAAAGAGCAGGCCCGTAAATACGCCAAATCCCAGAACTGCCGCTTCGTCATCCTCTCCAACGGTAACCTGCACTACTTCTGGGACCTGGAACGCGGTAACCCATACATTATTACATCCTTCCCCATGCCGGACTCGGTCATCGGCTACCAACAGGTCAAGCCTAATCCCCAACGCCTTATTGAAGAGCAAATCGGTAATGATTACATTGTGCTTACCCAACGCCCAAACTATCAATCCGAAGCGGCCTGGAAAAACGAAACCGAGCGCCCCGACTTCATCCGGGCCAACAAACTGTGTTTCTTACGCCCTTATCAATTGAAGGCAATTCACGCCCTTAAACAGGCCGTAAACGAAGGCAAAGACCGCTTCCTGTTTGAAATGGCCACCGGCACCGGCAAGACTCTCACAGCCGCCGCTGTCATCAAACTCTTCCTCCGCTCCAGTAATGCGCGGCGCGTGTTATTTCTGGTGGATCGCCTTGAACTGGAGGAACAGGCTAAGAAAGCCTTCGTAGCACTGCTAACCCCGGACTTCACTACTGTCATCTATAAAGAGAACCGTGACGATTGGCGCCGGGCGGAAATCGTCGTCACCACCGTACAATCTCTGCTCTTCAACAACAAATACCAACGGCTCTTATCGCCGACAGATTTTGACCTGGTTATCTCCGACGAAGCCCACCGCTCCATCGGCGGCAATGCCCGCGCTGTCTTTGACTATTTCATAGGTTATAAACTCGGCCTCACCGCCACCCCCCGCGACTACCTCAGGCGGTTTGTCAACACCAACCCTTCCACCCGCGACCCGCGCGAAGCCGAACGCCGGCTTTTACTGGATACCTACCGCACCTTCGGTTGCGAAAACAGCCAACCCACATTCCGATACTCTTTGCTTGACGGAGTGAAAGAAGAATTCCTTGTCAACCCCACAATAGTAGATGCCCGAACCGAAATCACCACCGAACTGCTTTCAGAGCAAGGATTTGTGGCTTCTTTTGTGGATGATACCGGTGAAAATAAACTTGAAACTTACAAACAACGCGAGTTTGAAAAGCGCTTCTTTGCCGAAGCCACCAACCAGATATTATGCAAGACCTTCATGGAAAACGCCCTGCGCGATCCCGTCAGCGGCGAGATCGGCAAGTCCATCATCTTCGCAGTCAGCCAAAACCATGCCGCCAAGCTAACGCATATCCTCAACCAAATAGCCGACCGCATGTTCCCCGGCAAGTACCAATCAGACTTCGCCGTGCAGGTTACCTATCAAATCCCCGACGCTCAGCTATTTACAATCAACTTTGCCAACAACAACCTGTTGGGCTCGGCCAATTTCCTGCCCGTTTACAAGACCAGCAAGGCGCGCATCTGCGTAACGTTTGGCATGATGACCACCGGCTACGATTGTACCGACATCCTTAATCTCGGCCTATTCCGGCCTATCTTCTCGCCGACCGACTTCATCCAAATCAAAGGACGCGGCACCCGCAAGCATAACTTCCTTGAACAGCTCTTTGACGACAGCCTCAAGGATAGCATAAAAAAACCGCTAAAGACTACCTTTAAACTCTTCGACTTCTTTGCCAACTGTGAATACTTCGAGGAAAAATTCAACTACGATGAGGTAATCAAACTGCCCCGGCCGCAAGGGAAAGTCTGTAACATCGGAACTTGCGTCGGTCCAACTGTTGCGAGCGGCATTTACGAACATCTGGGCGCCGATATTCTCTCCATTATTAAAGAAGAGATTATCGACTACGGCGGAATGAAAATAGATCGAATGTTTTTCGAGAATTTTGAAGAAGCCGTCCGTGACAATAAGACCATCGCTTCCGCCATAAAAGCCGGACAATGGGACCGCGTAATAGACTACGTAAACCGCGAGGTCTTTGATAAACCCGAAGAATACTACACCCTTGACAAGTTACGCAAGGCCGCCGCCGTAGACCGCCGCCTTACCCTGCGAGAGATCCTGGAAAAAATCTTCGGCCTCATCCCGCGTTTCAAGTCCAAGGACGAACTGCTGGAAGAGGAGTTTGCGAAGTTTGTAGCCGATACCAAGCCAACAGAGTCGGAAGCCATCACGGCCATCAAGACCTATTTTAAGGCCTACGTCACCAGCAATCAGGTGCGCCACATCATAGATACCCGCAACTTTACCGATCTGGCCACAAATCCGGTATTCTCCACCCGCGATTTCAAAGCCGTCCCTGCTAAATACAGAACTCTTATTCCCGAATATATAAATGATTATGTTTCCCTGAACCAGTTTGCCGCATAGGAGAGAATTCATGAGCAAGACTATGAAATCAACCATCGAAGTACAGGGCACATCTATCACCGTACTGTCCCAGAAGGAAAAGGATTTTATCTGCCTTACGGACATCGCACGCGTCAAAAACGCCGATCGCTCCGACGACCTTGTGCGCAATTGGCTAAGAAACCGTAATACAGTAGAATTTCTCGGTATTTGGGAGCAATTAAACAACCCTGTTTTTAATTCCGTGGAATTCAACGGAATTAGAATCATGGCCGGGCTGAACAGCTTCGCCCTAACTCCGAAACAGTGGATAGAGAAAACTAAAGCTGTCGGCATCGTTTCACACGCCGGACGTTACGGCGGCACTTACGCGCATAAGGATATTGCCTTTGAATTCGCCTCCTGGATATCGGTAGAGTTCAAGCTCTACCTTATCAAGGAATTCCAGCGCCTCAAGGAAGACGAAAATCACCGCCTGTCACTATCTTGGAACCTGAATCGTACCCTTTCCAAGCTAAACTACCACATTCACACCAATGCCATCAAGACACACCTGATTCCGACCGAAGTTACGCCCGCGCAGGCCGCTATCACATACGCCAACGAAGCAGACATTCTCAATGTCGCCTTATTCGGACAGACAGCCAAAGAGTGGCGCGACGCCAACCCTGAACTTAAAGGCAATATACGCGATTACGCAACTGTAGAACAACTGCTGGTATTGGCCAATATAGAAGGCATGAACGCCGAACTCATTAATATGGAGCTGTCTCAAGGGGAACGCCTCAAACGCCTCAACGAAATCGCCATTCGCCAGATGCACGTACTCACCACAGCACCCGCATTGAAACAAATTAAAGAATAAACAAAACATCAAACGCCATACTATAAACCACGGAATACACGGAACACACGTAATAGAATAAGGTTTTAACCGTTTCCGTGTATTCTGTGTTTTCCGTGGTATAAAAAGGAGTTTTATGCTTGATACTGACACTAAACGCCGCATTGACGCCGCCCGCGACATACTCGTGGGCAAGGTCCCCGACCCCAAGAGCCAGGTAGAACAGATAACCATCGCGCTCATTTACAAGTTCATGGACGACATGGATGCCGAGGCCGAAGAGATGGGCGGCAAGCGCAAGTTTTTCGCCAACGGGTTCGCCCGCTACGGCTGGGCCAAACTCATGCGCTCCGGCCTGGGCGGCCATGAGATACTGAATCTCTACGCCGAAGCCATCGCTAAGATGCCGGAAAATCCGGGCATTCCACTGCTCTTCCGCGACATTTTCAAGAATGCCTATCTGCCCTACCGCGACCCCGAAACATTAAAGATGTTCTTGAAAGTCATAGACGAATTCAACTATGACCACAGCGAACACCTCGGCGACGCCTACGAATATCTCCTCTCTATTCTTGGCTCTCAAGGCAATGCAGGCCAATTCCGCACCCCGCGGCATATCATAGATTTCATTGTTGAAGTCATTGACCCGAAAAAGAACGAGACCGTACTTGATCCCGCCTGCGGTTCTGCCGGGTTTCTGATCTCGTCGTATAAACACATTTTGATGAACAATTCCTCAAAACCCTCACCCCAACCCTCTCCCACAGGGAGAGGGGGACACTCGTATCGCGGAGGTTTCGACTTTTCCGGGTTAAAAACGCGCGCCGGAGAGCTCAGGCAGGCTCAAACAGACGCCGAAACACTACTATGGGAATTGCTTCGAGACAGGCAACTCTACAACGCAAAATTCCGACGTCAACACCAATATGGTAATTATATCTGTGATTTCTTCTGCAAGGAGGCGAAGTTAGTCGTGGAATGCGATGGCACGGTTCACGATACACCAGACCGACAGAAGGTGGACAAAAAACGCGATGCCTATCTGCACTCCCAAGGCCTTACAGTGCTTCACTTCAAAAATGACCGTATCCTGAACGACACGGATGCAGTCTTAAACGAGATTTTCTCAAATTTTCCATCCATCTCACAACCCCCCTCTACCACTGGGAGAGGGGACGGGGGTGAGGGTGGCGTCCCAGGAGACCTATTGACACCAGATGAACGGGGACGCCTTGCCAAAAACTTCAAGGGCTATGACATTGACCCTCTTATGGTGCGCCTGTCGCTGGTAAATATGTACCTACACGGCTTCGCTGACCCGCACATTGCCGAGTATGACACCCTCACCAGTCAGGACAAATGGAACGAATATGCCGACGTGATACTCGCCAATCCGCCATTCATGTCGCCCAAGGGCGGCATCAAGCCCCACAATCGCTTCTCGGTGCAATCCAAGCGCAGTGAAGTACTGTTCGTGGATTACATGGCAGAGCATCTCACGCCCAACGGACGCGCCGGAATCATTGTCCCGGAAGGCATCATATTCCAGAGCCAGACCGCATATAAACAGTTACGAAAAATGCTGGTAGAGAACTACCTCGTAGCCGTCGTCTCTTTGCCGGCGGGCGTGTTCAATCCCTACTCAGGCGTCAAGACATCCATCCTAATCCTTGACAAGACGCTGGCCAAGAGAACCCGCACTATCGCCTTCTTCAAGGTAGAAAATGACGGCTTCGGACTCGGAGCCCAGCGGCGAGAGATAGACAAGAACGACCTGCCGCAGGTCCAAGCCGAACTCGCCGCCTATCTCCAAGCCATCCGTTCCGGCTCCTCTCCCTTTGGGAGAGGCAGGGATGAGGGCAATCAACCCGCCCACGGGTTGATTGTGCCGAAAGAAAAGATCGCCGCGAACGGGGATTACAACCTGAGTGGGGAGCGGTATCGGGAAAGCGAAACACGAGATTCGGCGTTTCCCCACGTTCGGCTGGACGCAATCGCCGAAATTGCGGCCGGAAACTCTGCACCGCAAGGCGATGAATACTTCAAAGACGGCGAGTTCCTATTCATCCGAACATCCGATGTTGGGACAGTTCACGTCTCCGACAATATTCTGAGTGCAGTCGACAAAGTAAATCAAAAAACGATTGACGAACTTCGACTACGGCTGTTCCCGGCTGGGACAATCCTCTTCCCGAAGAGCGGAGCCTCAACTTTCCTAAATCACCGCGTTGTCATGGGAAAAGCAGCCTATGTGTCGAGCCATCTCGCCTGTATAATCTGCGACGAAACAAAGGCTCTGCCCAAGTATGTTTACTCGCTACTGTGCTGTGTGGATGCCCATCAGATCACACCAGACCAAGCCTATCCTTCTCTAAGATTGACTGAAATCGGCAAAATAGAAATCCCTCTGCCGCCGCTGGAGGTGCAGAAAGCTATCGTAGCGGAGATAGAAGGCTATCAAAAAGTCATCAACGGCGCCCGCGCCGTAATTGACAACTACCAACCCCATATTCCCATCAACCCCGACTGGCCGATGGTGGAGTTGGGAGCGGCAACTGAAGTGACAAGTGGATATAGTTTTAACAGCAAAGATTTCTCTCCCAATAACCCCGTTAAATGTATTAAAATTGCAAATGTTGGCGTACAGGAGTTCGTTAATGATGAAGACAGTAAATTACCTTCAAATTTTATTGCCAAGTATTCTGAATTCGTAATCCGTGAAGATGACATGGTCATCGCCTTGACGCGTTCAATTATCTCCACGGGTCTGAAGGTGGCAATTGTACCAAAGTCATATAACAACTCCTTGCTTAACCAGAGAGTAGCTTCTATTAGGAGCAAGGGGAATTTAAGCAACGTCAAGTTTGTGTATTTCGTTCTTTGCTCAGATTTTGTTTTTAAATACATTTCTGAACAAGCTCGCTCATTGATGCAACCAAATCTTTCGATTACAGACTTGAAGATTTTAAAGATACCCCTTCCGCCCCTCGCCATCCAGCAAACCATCGTCGCCGAGATAGAAGCCGAACAGGCGTTAGTTAAAGCCAATCACGAGCTAATCATTCGTTTCAAAAAGAAAATTCAATCCACCCTCGCACGCGTGTGGGAGGAAGATGGTCCGACTCCAATTGATGAGAGCTAAAGAATAGCGAAAGCTTTTGCCTGAAAACCAAAAATCTAAACCCATTACAACAGAACATTTACAGGAGACTTACATGGCAACAATACAAGAATTCTCAGCACTTAGAACAAATATTGAACGATACAAAAAAGACTTTGCCTTAAAAAGTGTAGACATGGCATTTTCTTTTTTCGCCATAGATCATATTTTTAATCTGAAACTTCAAGATGACGACATTGAAGAATCTATTACGGATAACGGTAATGACGGGGGAATTGATGCTATATACGTTGAAGAGATCATAGACAAAGACCCCATAATACATTTTTTTCAGTTTAAGCACGCTCAAAATTACGAAAAGACAAAAAAGCACCTGCCTGGCAATGCTGTAGATAAACTAGTAAACTTTTTTGAAAGCCTTTCCACAAAAGATCGTAAATTTTTAAAAGAGTTAAATCCAAAAACTGCAGACAAAGTCAACCAACCGGGGTTGACAGCTCTTCGGCCTTTTTAAAACCGACCTTAGTTTGAAATCTTTCACTCCTTCGGGGGCACGGCTCTACACCTAAACAAATCTCAGTATAGAACCCGCTCACATGTGACCACGTAAAGACTTACCACGACCGAAGGGAGTCCCGATCAGAGTATTGGGATGACAAGTCTCTACCGAAATACCGCAGATAAAACTTTAAAACCACTCTTCCTTTTACCACAGATCACACGGAATAGACTGAAATCTATTTCAACCTCTTCCGTGTTTTCCGTGGTTAGAAAACGTGGCTTTAGGCTTAACACCGATACCTAACGCCGCGATATCAACCACGGAATACACGGAACACACGGAAAACGACGGCTTTAGTTTCTAACCGATAGACTTCCGCGCAAAAAAAACAGAAGATTTACACGAAAATTAACCACCGAACCCTGTACCGAGATTCTCTGGCACAGGGTGAACTCACTGAATCGTAATATATTATGCCATTAAATAGCAATACCCACCCCCTTGGACGAGGGAGGGCAAGCCATGAACCGAGAAGTCTCTGGTTCATGGTAAGGGTGGGGGTGAAAACTCATTATCACCCTCCCCCTTGCCCCCTCCCATCAAAGGGAGGGGGGGAGAGACGCTAAATATACGTTTTCAGTGTGTTCGGTGTGTTCAGTGGTTAATTATCGTATTTCGCAGTTTTGGTTGCGGCTATGCTGCTTTATTGTTTTTACCGTGAAGACCGGCCTTGTCCGGCGCCCTGTCTGTTTTTGTTTGACTAAACTCTGAAATAATCATATACTGAAAACATATAGGATACAAAAGTAGTTTATACAGGCAACCTTGCCGTAAACCCAGAACCAGTTTAATTCGCGGATTTGCTTTTGCCGCGGCTAACGTGCGGCGCAATTGAGGTGTAAAATCATGAAAAAGGATAAACAACTTGCAAAACAGAACACATTTACAGAGTTTCTGCTCTACACCACGCCAAACGGCAAGGTAAAAGTAGAGATATTTTTGCATGAAGAAAATTTATGGCTCACACAAAAGAAAATGGCTGACCTTTTTGGCGTTGGCATACCGGCAGTAAACAAACATCTCAAAAACATCTTTGAAAGCGGTGAATTACGGGAGGATTCAGTTATTTCCATTTTGGAAATAACTGCCGAAGACTGTAAAAAATATTCCACAAACTTTTACAACCTGGATGCCATTATTTCAGTAGGCTACAGAGTGAATTCAAGGCAGGCAACGCATTTTCGCATCTGGGCAACCCAAATTCTCAAAGAATACGTCATTAAAGGCTTTGCCATGGATGACGAACGGCTGAAAAACCCCGACAATATTTTTGGGAAGGATTATTTTGAAGAACAATTGGCGCGAATACGCGATATTCGCTCCAGCGAACGAAGGTTCTACCAGAAAATCACCGACATTTACGCGCAATGCAGTGCGGATTATAATCCAAACGAGGAAATTACCAGACAATTTTTTGCTACAGTACAAAACAAACTTCATTGGGCGATAAACGGCCAAACTGCGGCAGAAATTATTCACCAAAGAGCTGACGGCCAAAAACCCAATATGGGCTTAACCACCTGGAAAAACGCGCCCAAGGGAGCTATCCGAAAAACCGATATCAGTATCGCTAAAAATTATCTCAACGAAAAAGAACTTGATGGGCTAAACAGAATTGTAACCATGTATCTTGACTATGCCGAAACGCGGGCACAAAAGGGTATTGTGATGCATATGAAAGACTGGGTAAAAAAAATGGATGCCTTTTTGCAATTCAACGAAAAGGAAATCTTACAGGATAGCGGCAAAGTGAGCCACGAAGTCGCAATGAAATTAGCCGAAAGCGAATATGCGAAATACAGTAGTATTCAAAACCGCACGCTCGAATCCGACTTTGACCGCGAAGTGAAAAAACTGTTGGGTTCTCAAAAGAAAAAACCATAACAAAGGTTCATAGAGTAATTATATTCATAACTTCAATTATGGCGAATTCGCCATAATTAAAAGCAGTGGTAATACTTAGTCATTTGAAGTAATCCCCTCTCCCCTTGCGGGAGAGGGACAGGGAGAGGGGGAAAATATTTTTCACCCTCCCCCTATGCCCCCTCCCATCAAGGGAGGGGAAAATTGCTTCAAATAGCTTAAGCATTGCAAGCAATACGTAAATAAGCTTGGGTAGCGCCGATTTAACCGCAAAGCCCGCTAAGTGCGCCAAGACGATTACAAGTAAACATCACGTCTTTGCGCTCTTTGCGTCTTTGCGGTTTATTCCGTTCGGCGTACGTACGTCCCTCGGTACTCGTTACTGATTACTCGCTACTTCGTAAATTATTTCTCTTGCTTTCTCGCCTGATTTTTGATATTATTCCATACGTGCTGGTAAAGAAGGTCTAAAGAGTATGTGCATTGTGAAAGGAGCCAACTATTATGGCAAAAAGAAAAATATGCATCCTTTTTTCTCTGGCATGCACAGTCCTGCTCCTCGCCGGCGGCAAAGATTTCTCCGCGGAATATAAGGAAAAAGCCGCTTCATTCAACAAGAAAAACGCCGAAGAATTCGTTAAAATCGCCGATTGGTGCAAAACCAACGGGCTGGCCGATGAAGCAACCGATTGCTGGAATAAAGCCCTTGGGTACGACCCTGACAATAAGACCGCAAAAAAAGGCCTTGGCGAACCCGCGCCCGCGGCGCCCGCGCCTGAGAAGCTTGAAGAATTAAAAAAACAATACGCCGACAAGGCAGAAAAGATTAAGGAAAAACTCGCCGACAACTCCTTCAACCTCGGCAAATGGCTCGCGCAAAAGAAAAAAATTGACCTCGCCAGGGCGGAATATAAGAAGACCATAGAAATTTTTCCTGACCACGCCGGCGCGCGCAAGGAATTGGGCCAAAAGAAATACGAAGACCAGTGGCTCACGGATGATGAAATAAAAACCAAACAAGGCCTGAAAAAATTCCAGGGCAAATGGGTAAAGGCAGAGGAATACGACAAGAGCGTCGCCAAACTCCTTGACGACACTAAAAAGAGCTTCCAGGGCCAATACGGCCTGTATTTCAAGATGGAATACATCCCCGGCTATATAATGGCATTTGACACGTCTGACGCCAAGGCAAAGGAAATCGTAAATTACATGATAGATTTCCACAAGATGACGTACAACACGTACTTTGAAAAGGAAATAGAAACGCCTTTTAACCTGATTTGCTTCAAGACAAAAAGAGACTATTCATCAAAATCCGGCGCTGACCCGCAATCTGAAGGGATGTTCATACCGCCGAACAACCTGTACACGTATTCCGAAACCGGCGTAGGAACGGTATTCCACGAAATGGTGCACGGGTATTTATCGCTTAATTTCGGCGGCAGACTGCCGCAGTGGTTTGACGAAGGATTCGCGTCCTACTTTGAACAGCCGCTTGTTGATTTTAATTCAGGGAAATTACTGCAGATTGAATATAAGAACTGGCGCCTGCCGGCGCTTACGGGCGCGATAAGCAGTAATTCCTACATACCGCTGGACAAATTCATAAAATCGGACGGCGCGGGAAGCCAGTTGCAATTGGCTGAGGCGCGCTATCTGATATGCTACCTCCACAAAAAAGGCGTGCTGACAGACCTGATAAAATCATTCATGGCAACCCCAAAAAACATCAACGACGTAAAGGCCTATGAAGACGCACTCGGCATGAAAATAGGCGATATTGAAAAGGATTTTATAACGTTTGTAAAGGGCCTCTAACGAAAAAATGAAGCAGGAAAAATGAAAAATGAAGGACGCAGACGATCACGAAACCACAGAGTGCATTGAGACGCACTGGTTGTAACGAAGAAGAAAGGCTTATTATTTAGCAATCGTCAATCGGTAAGCGTCAATCGTCCGTCAATCGTCCGTCAATCGTCCACCGTCCGTCAATCACCAAATCACCAGATCACCAGATCACTAAATCAATCCTCGGCCACTGCCACCGCGACCGCGTACTTATACGAATGCGTTATAGAGATATGCATCTTATTTATACCGAGCTCTTTCGCGCGTTTCAACGCCGTGCCCTTGAAGAGTATTTCAGGATTGCCTTCGTTACCCACGGAGACGCATACGTCATTCCAGCCGATACCGCCGGCCCAGCCGGTCCTGAGCACCTTCATCGCGGCTTCTTTGGCCGCGAACCTTCCCGCGTAATGCTCAACGGGCCGTTTGCATTTTTCGCAATACGTTTTCTCCTCGCCCGTGAAAATTCTGTCCGTAAACTTACTGCCGAATTTCCTCAGCGAATCCTCAATCCGTTGCACCTCTGCCAAATCAATGCCGATTCCAATTATCATAAATCTTTGACTCCTATGTGAAACTATGCTAATATAAAACAGAGTAATACATATAACAAAAAAAACGATTGATTGCAACAATTTTTACAAAGGTTTTTTATGCGCAAGATTTTACCTTCAATGTTCATACTGGCACTATGCGTTTTGGCTCTTTTCAAACCGCCCTGCTTTTCAAAAGACGAGCCGACAACGATAACCCCGTACTTCTCGCCAAAAGGCGGCGCTGAAAAGGCGCTGATAGCGGAACTCAAGAAGGCAAAAAAATCCGTAAAGGTCTGCATCTACCTTTTTACCTCCAAAAGAATAGCCGAATGCCTTGCTGAAACGGCAAAAACCTGCAAGGTAACGGTTATTATGGACAAAAGAATGACCGAATCCGCGGAAAACAGCCAGTATAAATTCCTCGCTGAAAACGGCATTGACGTAAAATTGTTCAAGTTCCCTAAATCAAGCTCCCCGGACCAGCCGGAACCGTCATTCCATCATAAATTCGCCGTAATAGACGATTCCACGGTAATAACCGGCAGTTTCAACTGGTCCGTGTACGCGGAGACATCCAATTATGAAGATATGCTGATAATAAAAGACAATGCTTTAGCCCTGCAATACGCCAGGAGATTTGATGAAATATTTAAGGAATCCGAAAAATAGCAGGAACTTTTTCGGTATTTTAACAGTGTAATACGGGTAAACTAATGGACTATACAGGCCGCAGTGACCACAACCTGATGGAGTCAGCGAGAAAAGGAGACACGGAAGCCTTCACGGCCCTGGTGGAGCGGCATAAGAATTGGGTCGTAAACCTGATGTATCACAGCTTAATGGACTTCCAGGCCGCGGAAGACCTTGCCCAGGAGGCCTTCGTCAGGGTATTCAGAAAACTGCATACTTACACGACAAGGGCGCAGTTTACTACGTGGCTCTATATTATATCAATCAATCTGGTAAAAACCGAAATCAGGCGCAGGAAGACGCATAAGACGGTAAAAGAAAGCGAATTGAAACGCCCCGGAGATGCGGAAAATGACGGAGCCTTTGCCAACCTTCCGGGCAGTTCCCGCAATCCCTGCGACCCTGAGACAAAATCCGTATGGGAATGCATGGAATTCCTTGATACTGAAGATAAAAACCTGCTCATCCTGCGCGATATACAGGGATTTGAATACGAAGAACTCGCTGAAATACTTGACCGCCCCCTCGGCACGATTAAATCCCGCCTGAGCAGGGCGAGGTTGAAATTCAAGGAAATTTATTTAAGAATAACGAAGTGAAAAATATGGATAATCATTGCAGACATATTGAACGGCTTTTTTCCAATGCCTATGACTACAAGCTGGTTGGCGGGGAATCCATGGAATTCCTTATGCACCTGAAGAACTGCAGTCATTGCAGGGCGGAATTTGAGTCGTATAAAGATGCGATAGGCGCCCTGCGCAAGGCCGCGCCCGCAGAGGCATCCGGGGATTTTGCGCAAAAAGTAACCGAAAAAATAGCCGCGGCCTACCCCGACGGCACAGTCAAGCCAAATATCTTTGAAAAGGCGCGCAATGCGGGCATTAACGCGCTTGCTCTAAGAATACCGGCCTGGGCGTCCGTTGCCGCGGTCATAACGATTACCATATTGGCATACTTCATGTTCCAGGCGGCCGTACCGCAAGACCCCCTGTCAGACGGCGCAAACGCAAAAATTGAACGCCTATTCGCGGAAAAAGGCTTTGTGAAGGTTGATGGCAATTGGATATCCGTTGATGATTACGAAAAAATCCGCAAAGGCCTGCAGAAATTCAACAACGAATGGCTTACCGATGAACAGATACAGGAAAGGATTCTTTCCCAGAACAACTTCATAAAGGCGAACGATAAATGGATGACCCTTCAGGAAAAGGAAACCGCGGACGCAATGAATAACGGTCTGTGTTTCTACAACGGCCAGTGGTATAACTCCGAAGGACTCCTGAAACTCATGCTGGAAAAGGCCGGCATCGTGGAATACAACGGAACGCTGGTTTCGGCTGAAGAAAAAGAGAAAATGGAGCGCGGCCTTATAAAGGCCGGCGACAAATGGCTCACTGAAGAAGAACTGACGGCGCAATTGAAAAACGCAACGCTCGCCAAGGAAAACATGGTCCTTTACAAGGGCAAATGGGTAACGTCCGAAGAAAAAGAAATGCTTGAAAAAGAGATGATAAAATACCAGGGAGACTGGTTTTCCAAAGACGACCTCGCAAGAAAAATATTTGAAGAAAACGGCCTTATATGGACGGGGAGCCGCCTGATAACACCGGAAATCAACAGGAATATAGCCAATGCAGAGACCGTAATGCGCATATCCAACGCAGGCACCCAGAACAGCATTACCCTGATGATAGAAAACGTCACCATACTAGACCCGCTTACCTTCCAGAATATATCCATATATCCGTTAAAGGCGCCGCAAACCGGGATTGCGCCTGTGCCCAAAACCACAATGCTCTCATTCACGGACGCCATGAAGACAAAGAACCTGCAGCTAAGAGAACTTGCCAGCGCCTCAGTAGGCACTATACAAATAAGGAACCTTACGCAATCCGACATCTTCATAGCCGCAGGAACCATCATTGAAGGCGGAAAACAGGACAGGATTTTCGCGAGGGATACGATTGTTTCAAAGGACTCAAAGGAGTGGTCAAACCTTGATGTATTCTGCTGTGAAGCCGACAGGTGGTCAAACACCCCGAAAGAAACCCAATTGCAGGGCGAAATAGCATCGCCTATGCTGAAAAAAGTCCTGTACGTCCAGAAAGGCCAGTGGGAAGTCTGGAATACCATTGACGCGCAGAAGACATCTATTAATGACCGGTCCACCACATCGGCCCTCCAGACGGCTTTTTCCGCGCAGAAGTACCGGGAATTTCTCGCCGAAGCCGTGCCGACAATGGGCAAATTGCCGGACAAGAATATTATAGGCATCGCAGTTTCCATCGGCGGCAAACTTGAACTCGTTGAAATGTTCAATAATCCGGAACTTTTTGAAAGCAATTACCGCGCGCTTATGAATTCCGCCGTGCTTGAGGCTTTTGTCGTGCGAAATAACCCGAATATGCAGTCTTCATCCCTCATACCTGACGGCAAGAGAAGCGTTAAAAAGACTCTTGAAACGCTTTTTTACATATTGCCCGTGGAACAAAAACACAACGGAACCAAGGAAGTTACATTGTCCGGTATAAATAACCTGCATGCGAACGCCATGGTAAGCAATGACGCGCTTGTACATCTCACGGTAATACCCGAGAATATCCCGATAAACCCCGCAAAACAGCCGATTCCTGCCGGCATGCCCGAACCTGCATATTCCGACCCGAATACCGGCATAGTCTTTAAGCAGATACTCAAGGAATTCCATGCAAAAATGAAGAGCCCGAATATCAGCGAACGCAGGGCCGCCGTACAGGAACTCGCTGAAATAGACCATCCGTTCATCACGGACGCATTGACACCCTACCTGAAGGACGTTGATAACGGGATAAAATGCCTTGTTGCGGACACCATAGGCCTGCAAGGCACATCGCAGGCAACGACAACCCTGATAGACGCGCTGAACGTAAATAAGAAAAATCTTAATGTAATCAATTCCATTACCACGGCACTGGCAAAAATCGGCGATGAACGTTCAATTGAACCTCTCGTAAAGATCGTAGTCACCATACCGAGCCCGAAATTGTCTGAAAACGCGCTCAAGGCACTGCCTTACGTCATAGTGCGAAATAAGAACAAACGCCTTGCCGAAATGGCTATTGATAAACTTATTATTTTCCTTGAAAGCACCCAGGAGGCCATGGATGCCGTAGAAAAACAAAAGCCTAAACCATGGGAAATTGACCCTTCCAGGGAAACTGATGGCGAACTGACACCGCCTGATTTAGACGAACCTATATCCGCTGAAAACACTTCAAAAGAACAGTTGGCGGAAATACTAAAACAACTGCATTTTCCGGCGCTCCAGACGCTCCGCACCCTGACAGGCAGGAATTTCAGCAACGCAACAGAGGCCAGACTATGGTGGAATCTTGAAAAAAGCAGTTATCTGAAGACATTTGACGAGTAAAAAACAGTATGGCCTCAGTCGAGGTGGCATTTTAACATCGCAGTTATAATTGAAGAGAATAAAAGCGTTTAGTAACCCAGCCATTTATGGCTGGGTTTGCATGTCAAAAGCCTATACTTACGCCATTCATGGCGTTATATTAAGGGCATAAATGCCCTCTATATTTCTCAGTTTTCCAT
Organism: Planctomycetota bacterium; assembly: GCA_016220095.1. Classification (GTDB taxonomy): domain Bacteria; phylum Planctomycetota; class MHYJ01; order JACQXL01; family JACRIJ01; genus JACRIJ01. Next base: position 29,409 of record JACRIJ010000086.1, read on the forward strand.
AGCCCAGCCATAAATGGCTGGGCTACTAAACGTCCTTTAACGCTACCTCGGCTGAGGCGATACAAAAAATCGTAAAAATGTAAAAAAACATTGACAAATCCATTATTTTATTGTATACTTATAACAGCTATGGATAGATAATTTTGACAGGAGGTCAGCAATATGATAAGAGACACTCAATCCGCAGTAAACGCCTATTCAGGCATGCAAAAATTCATTGGCAACCTCAATGAAAGCATAAGCAAACGCGCCAATAGCAACATTAATCCAATAAAGACGGCCAATAACCAAACTATAGCCATCAACAATGCCTCAGAGAATGAACGGGTTGAAAAAACCCCCGATAATGAAACAACTGAAAAACAAACGCCCAATACTACCGTACCCGCGCAAGGAATGGCGGCTCCGGGACAGATAATTGATTTCAGGGCATAATCCAACAAATTGATACATGGAGGTATCATCATATGGTCCAAGGAATAGGCGAAACCAATCTACAACCGCAGAAAAAACAGATACAACCGGGCAAGGATGCTTTAAAAAACATCAAGTCAATTCCCGTACCCGAGTCCCCATCTGCTGCGGCAGAATCAACAGGCATTTCCAAGCCGTCTAACGACGTATTAGATATAACACAGTCCATCACCGGGCTCTTTGAAGATATAGGGAATACCGTGGAAGAAATAAACAGCCTTCAGGCAAACCCGGAGAAAAACAGCCAAACGGATAAATTGGAAGAACTTCATAAGAACCTGTCCATATCCAAGGTAAGGCTTCAAAACATCCTTTCAACAAACCAGCCTATCAACACCATTGAAGAGGCTAACTCATTATCATCAAACCTTAAACTGAAACTCCAGGGCGCCAACCAGCCCGCATATAATTTAAGTTCCGATAATATCCTCCGCCTTTTAAGGTAATTCCTACTCTTTTTGTCACTTTCTGCCGAAAATAGTTAATACAGGGATACTCCGTTTATGGAGTCTGCGTACGGTTTTCATTTTTCCTCCTTCGTAAGGAACTTTAGTTGTGCGGTTTATGCAATTAAACAGGACAATCTGGTTTATTCTGGGCTTTTGCCTGATGCTGTCAAATACGGCCATTGCGGATGGCTTCCAAGACGGTTTTGAAGCGGATTTGGACAGCGATAACTTCCCTGATAATTGGCGCAAAACCCTTGACGAAATCCACCCGCGCTACAACGAGGTCTCCATTGACAAAACCGTTGCGCATTCAGGCAATTCGTCTATGCGTATAAACGTTCTGGGAAGAAGCACTCAACTGATTTCCAGGGAATATTTCCTTATAGAACCCAACCAGACATATATAATTTCCGGCTGGGTGAAAATGAGCGGATTCGTGTCAGACCATGCCTATATATCCATCAGCTGGTTTGATGAGATGGGCACTATGGTAAAAAGGGGCAAACGAAGCTTTTTCACAGCCGGCGATACCGGATGGGTTAACCTTCAGATACATCTCAGCCAGATACCGGACGGCTGTAAATTCATCAAAATACAATGCAATCTTGAAGGCCCTGACCTCTCGGGAACATGCTGGTTTGACGATATCGCCCTTCAAACACGCCTGATACTTAGCATAGACAGTTTCAACCATCCGGGCAATATTTTCATGGAAGATGAGCCCGTGGTATTCATGCTCAAGGCCAAAAATTTTAAAGAAGGCGCCTACGACCTGAATTACCGCATATTGAACCACAAAGGCGAACCCGTCATAGACTGGACCGCCATAAAAACAACGGTAAAGAACAACGGCTTTCTGGAATACAATCTAACGCCTTCTCTCAACGCTACCGGCTACTACGAATGCGAAACCATCGTCAAGGACGGCGCCGGAAATAACGTTACTGAAATGAAATTCGGCTTCGGCATCGTTCCCGACAAAACCCTTAGCGGCATAAAAAGCACGTCATATTCCGGAAACTTCGGGCTTGTATTTGACCCTTACGTAAGCGATACCTATGTGACGCCGCGAATAATCACGGAAACCGGCATCAAGAAAATAAAACTTATATTGTGGTCGAATTCGTTCACGGAATCACAGGCCGCGGAAACTGATGCATACCTCAAAAACCTCATACCGTACCTGTTTTCCAACGGAACTGAAATAATCGGCGTACTCGGCTATCCGTCGCCGTCATTGCAGAGGAAACTTACGGATAAACCCGTTACGCAGACGCACATGTATAATATTTTCAGCATGCCGCAGGACATCTGGGCGGAATCGTTCCTCACTACGCTCCGTCAATACAGGGAATATATCGCGATGTGGCAATTCGGAGACGATAAGGACCCGAGCTTCACGAACATAACCGATTTCAGCGATTTCATCAGCAATCTGACGGAAGTTTCACAGATTGAAACCAAATTCCTCCAGATAGGAATCCCCATTCAGGAATCGTCCCTGCCGGACATGGGCTCTCTTAAAATAGACCCGCCGCTTACCTTCATTTCGCTCAATATGGACAAGCTGAAATCCCCTGAAGACATCTTAAGCCTGAAAAAAAGCGTCAGCGCACAGAAAGTCAACACGAAATACCTGACCCTGCGCATCGGGGACGCGGCAAAATCACCGGAAATGCCCGGCCCCAGCCCGCTTTACAGCAATTATTCCAAAGTAGAATGGCAATTGGTTGACCTCGTTAAAAAAGCCGTATACTGCGCGGCTTGCGGGGAATTTGACGCCTACTTCATGACGCCATACGAACTTATCTTTGACGAACAGGGAATGCCTACGTCCGCATTTTACACCCTTCGCACATGCAGTGACATCCTCGGAAGCGCAAAATTCGTGCGCTCAAACCTCATTGAAGCGGAAAACGTCCGCAGTTATGTCTTTGAGAAAAATAATACGGGCATAATCGCATTATGGACGGATTCGGATACGGAAATAACAAGGGACATCTATTTAAGCAAACAAGCCCTGCCCCAGATAGGACTGACCGGCGAATACGCGTTACTGCCCGAAGGCGAAAAGAAAACAATCCATATAACAAGAACGCCGTCCTTTATAATAGTGCCGGAACTGGATTTCCTCCAGACACAACTTTCCATAAAACTTGTGCCGGCATCCATTGAATCAAAAACAGCACAGCAGGAAATACGCGTTGAGTTGACTAACATGTTTGACTTCCCCATGGATTCTGTTAAAATGAAATTATCCCTGCCGCAAGGCTGGACTGTCAAGAACGCCACAGGCAAAATGGATTCCATACCCCCGCTGGAAACCCGAACTTTTTCGTTCTACGTCCAGATGCCGGTATATGAAACCCAAAACATCATAGACGCGGAGATCGGCCTGGAATTTGACGTTATTTCGGCTTCAGACAACGAAACCAAATCCCTTTATGCGAAAGTTTACAGGTCACTGGTTGTAATACCGCAGATAGAAGCCGCGCATTTCGTGGAAAAAGCAATGAACGGCAAGGGACTTGATTTCCGGTTGGAGATTAGAAATAACACAAAAGACATGCTGAGCCTGCGCTGTTATATCGCCGCGCAGGGCATACCGCCGTTTGAAAACAGCGTTACGGGGCTTGCTCCGGATTCAAAAAAAGACATTCATTTCCTGATTCCCGATAAAGGCATCAAGGAATATAAATTGTTTATAAAAGACACCGGCGGAAGTTATTTCACCGCGAGGAAAATAATTATTCCGTAGGCAATATGGCGTGTGGTGATATGCCGGGGAGGGGATTCGAACCCCTACGGTGTTACCATGCGCCCCTCAAACGCACGTGTCTGCCAGTTCCACCACCCCGGCGGATATCAGAGACATATTATAGATTTATAAGAAATTAAGTCAATATTTTTCTATATGAAAAAAAATACTGGAAAATCCATACCTCATTCCTGCCCGTCGCTCGGCGCGGAAGAAAGCCGCGCTGTTGCGCGCGTAATTTCCGGCAGAAATGTCGCCGCAGGCAGGGTTATTGTTGAATTTGAAAAAACCGTTGCCGAACATGCCGGCGTTAAACACGCCATAGCGGTCAATTCCGGAAGTTCAGCCCTGCACTTGTCGCTTATCGCATTAGGACTGGGAAAAAATAAAAAGGTTATTCTTCCAAGTTATTGCTGTTCCGCGTTGCTCAACTCGTTGAGTTATGCAGGATGCAGGCCGGAATTAGTTGACACGGGAAAAAACGGTTTCAATATGGACCCCCGCTGTCTTGAGAAGCATTTAAGCCGCGAAACGGGCGCCATTATACTGCCGCACATGTTCGGCCTTCCGGCTGACGTCAAATCCGCTGTTGGCTGGGGAATTCCCGTCATTGAAGATTGCGCGATGTCCCTCGGAGCGTCAATAAACGGCCGAAAAACAGGCGGGCTGGCTGAAATAGGCATAGTATCTTTTTACGCGACAAAAATGGTCTGCACCGGTTACGGAGGCATAGTGCTTACGAATTCCGCAAAGCTCGCAAATAAGGTGCGCGACCTTATCAACTACGACAACCGCGAAGACTATATTGTCCGTTACAATTACCTTATGAGCGACATGCAGGCGGCCATGGGCATAGTACAGATGAAAAAACTAAGTCATTTTATAGCTAAACGCATCCATATCGCCAGATTATATTCAGAACGCCTCAAAGGACTGCCGATAAACCTGCCTGAAATCGCTGAAGGAAGCGTCTTTCACAGGTATGTCATAAGATTCCAATCCGCGGGCCTCCTGGAAAAATGCATTGTTTTCCTCAAGAACCGCGGCATAGAGTCCAAAAAACCCGTATATAAGCCGCTTCACAGGTACCTGTCACTGCCGCAAAGCAGGTTTCCGAATACGGAAGACACTTATCAAACTTCGCTATCTTTGCCGATATATCCATTATTGGACGATACCAGCGTTATACGCATTGCAAACGCTGTAAAGGAATACCTGTTTAATTAAAGGCCAGGCTAAAAATATGAAGAAATTAACGGCAATCCTTATCTTCGCATCGGCCCTATTCACGGCCATGCCTGCTTTCGCGCAGGAAAACGAATTACGCAGGGTTGAAATCATTTTCAAGGATGAAACCGCGTTGAACGCCTATGTGCTGTTTTTTGACACGAGCGGCATAAAGGTAAAAAGCGACAACGATGTCGTCATTTTCTATCCATGGACGACAATCAAAAACGATTCGGAACTGAAAAGGACGCTCGGCCTGCTTTCTCCGGACATACTGCTCTCCGAAAAAGAAATCACCCAGAACCTGCAATTCGTGGAACAAGCCGGCATAAGCATCTCTCTCAAAGACGGCAGGATTTACAACGGCAGGGAGATGTACGAATTGAGCGATATGGACAACATCGTCATCAAGAGCAAGGGCAAACTCATCAAACTGTCCAGGCACGACATAGTCAAGCGGGAAGACGTGCTGGTTCCGCTTAAGGAAATAGACTCTGAAGATGAAATCTACACCCTTATCGTCAAGGACCGCATTATAGCAACCGCAGACGACCACTACGAAACGGCCCGCATGTGCAACCGCCTCGGGCTTGACAGAAAAGCTGAATTCCATGACTGGATGTACGAACTTATCCGCAGGGGCGAACTGCCATCCAGCGCGCCTTATAAGAAACTGCTTGCCCTATATAACAAAACGCTTGATGAGCAATTGAAAGACGTCCTGTACATGACCGGAAAAGACATTTTGAATTTCAATTACAAAGATTCCATTGACCGTCTGGAAATTTTCACAAGAGCGCATTCCGCCCAAATGCCGCTTGATGAAATAGAAAACCTCCTCAAGGAGCTAAAGATATTGAACCAGATGAACATGGAAGCGCAGATAGTTAATTACTGGTATCTTACGGGAGAATCCCTTGTCAGAAGCAAGGCATTTGACAGGAATGCCGGGTTTAACACTGCGAGGAAATACATAGAACTTGAAATAACGAATGAGATACTAAACAGCATATCCCAGAAGTTTTCCACAGGCAAAGAAACCGCCAAATCCATCTGGATAAAAAGAGAGACAACGGTTTTTTTAACGGCTTCGTACGGGGAAGGCACGTGGGCCAAAGAAGCCCCGCAGATAAAAGACGCGGAAAAATGGTGGCAGAATTCATCAAACGCGGTAAGATTCCAGTTCCTGAAGGCATATTACGCGGAAACCGCGATGCAGGCGATAAACGTATTCCATAAAGACTGCCCGGCGTGCGGCAATACAGGGAAATTGTTCGGTCCGAACGGAAATGAATTTGTGGTATGCGGCACCTGCGGCGGACTGGGAACGAATAGAGTGGTTTCATACAGGTGAAGGCGATTTAGTGATCTGGTGATCTGGTGATTTAGTGATTGACGAACGACGATTGACGACTAATAACCGACGATTGACGACTAACGACTGACGATTTACGGCTAACGAACTGACGATTGACAACTGACGATTTGCAAATAATGGTTATTATATGGTCTTATGGCAGAAATAACGGCACAAACATTAATATACCTTATCTCCTCAACTTCAGCGTGAAAGCATAGAAATTTAAGATTTTGCAGATATTCAAGAAACGCTATACGGGTTCTTATTTATGGTCATCCCCGTAGCTGGTAAAAACCGAATTGTGCGCATCCTCCGAAGCCAAAGGTGAAGAATGGTTGTGTGCCTGAGACCCCTCTCGCGTTTTTCCCCTCCCGCGGAGGGGCGAGGGGTGGGTTACACCGAAAAGTGAATTGTGAAGGCCTGACCCCTTACGCTCTGAGAAGCGCGTCGGAGGCTCGTCGGATGATTATCTTCATGCCATTCAGGCCTGACCCTTTACGCTTTAATCCCCAAACTACCAGTCAAATTGCTGTTGTTAATATTGGATAACAACACTATTCAGAAAATCACTCCCCCATCACAAGTTCAATTGACAGCAAACCTTTATATTTTTCTATTTACAAAAGCTTATCAGAAAGTATTATCTTGTCTTTTCCAACTCGGCCACGTCAAGGATCTCCGGCCTCAACAGCAATACGACATTGCGCAATTCCGTGCTTTTTGCCTTCCTGCTGAAGAAAAAGCTGAGCAGAGGTATTTTACCGAGAAGAGGTGTTTCCGCGGACAGGTCCCTGTCCGTAGCCTGCTTCATCCCGGAAATTATCAATGAACCCTTATCCGGTATGCGGATTGTAGTCTGAGTCCTGTAGTTTCTTACCCACGGCAATTGTATAGGAGTGGTGCCTGCGGTAAGGAACTGTACGTTCCTTAAAAGCTGTAACTGCAGCCAGCTTATCCTTAATTCAACCGTCACATATCTTTTGTCATAGCTGATGATAGGCCTTATATCCAGCACCATACCTTCCTGAAGCGTGCCTATAACGGGGTCGTACGCGCGGATACCGGATGCCAATTCCACGTTATAATCCTTAATGTACGACCTCTGCTGTAAAATCATGACGTTTGACCTCTGGGTATTGAATGCCGTCAAACGCGGAGCGCTTAAAAGGGTTAAACGTTCATCCTTCTGGAGCATTCTTGTAACTAACATCATCAAAGGTTCGCCTTCATTATACACCTGATACTGCATGCCAAGACCGCCCTGATTGCTTAGATTCTGCCCAAGCTGTGTATTCGTATTATTGGCGCCTGCGGAACTCAGGAAGGTAAATGCCGTCCTGAACCTCAAGTCATAGCTTTCAGTGTTGCCTGCAGATTCATTCGCATAAAGACCTGCGCCGTATGGCGGTTCAGTTCCGCCGCCCGGAAGTTCAAACGCGGGATCGTCAATGTTGCCGGTTGGGAAAAGGTCCGGCATCGTGTACTGCTGGAGGTTCCTGAACTCGTTGTCAATATCCTGCAGGAAATCATCATAGGTATTAAGGAAGCGCGCCTCTATGGCTACCATGGCGCTCGTAAAACTGCGCAATTTAGCAAGGAATTGCTTCAATTCCTGATGAACCTCTCTTGTATTAACCACATACAGCAAACCTATGCTTGGGATAATGGAGAGATTAGTGCCGTTTTCATTCCATCCCTGCGGCGAAACCACGTTACCTTCAATCATACTTTTCAGTGATTCTTCAAGCATTTCCGGAGTCAATTCCTCCACATCTTCATCAACATCGTCAAAACTGGCCGAGTCGTCGGAAATAAGGCGGACATCCGGCCCTTTGAACATTGTTACGGGGGTGATAAGGTCTTTAATATTATATATATCGGCGATCATATCCCCGGCAGAGGCTTCCTTAGTCGTAAACATTACTATGCCAGATTTAATGACATACGCGCAATCAAAGAAATCAGAAAGCAGGTCAAGGACTTCTTTTAATGTGGCATTCGTAATCGTAAACCTCATGGGATCGGTCGCGGGAACGCTTGATTCAATAAGAATAGTTATCTGTTTTTTCTTCGCATTTGTAACGGGATCCGTAGTGGTAAAGAAATTGACTATATAATCCACTATCTGTTCCAGGTTTGCCTCTTCAAAATCCATGCTTATCTTCAGCGTCTGAAGCCGGTTCTGCACGTCCAATGCCATAGGATCTGCGACTTCATCCACCTTGACAATTCCAACGCCTGCCGCCCTTTCCTCCACTTCCTGCCATGTTGCGTCATCGGGATAGACGACCGGCTTCTTAGGGTTAGGGGGAATCATATCTTCTTTAATGCGTTCAATGGCCGTCTTCCACGCGTCTATTTTTTTCTCTATGAATTGCGCGTACGCCTGTTTTTGTCTTGCCCTTATGGCATCGGTTTTGATATCCGCGGTAAGCCCGCGTATTTTTTCATCCGCTGAAAGGTCGCCTATCTGGTCCGCAAGTTCTTCAACCTTTTCGTACCGTTTCTGTTCAAATAGTTCGGTAGCACGTTTAAGAAGCAACAGCGCCCGTTCATTTTTAATGGATTTCTCTCGCGCTTCGGTCTCTCTCGCGGCCTTTTCTGCGGCCTCGCGCAGACGGCGGTCTTCTTCCTTTTTCAGCTCAACGCGCAGGAATTTTGCGTTTTCAATTTCCTCTTCCGCCCTGCTACGCACGTCGGCAAGCCCGAGGTCCCATGTGGTTTTCGTGAATTCATCAAGAGCCGTTTCAAATTCTATTATTGCGTTATCGTATTTCTTTTCCTCCATTGCCTTAAGGCCCCGTTTATAATGGTCCAGGATAGTCGCGCGGCTGAGTTCGATGCTCACCTTGAGATCATTTTCAAGTTCCCTCATAATGGTGGAAACGTCGCCGCCGGTATCGTGCAATGTAAGGTCAATGGATTTCATCATATCCTTGGCGCCGACATGGGCCGGATTCAGATTCAGCGCTTCCTGGAGCATTTTACGCGCGTCGGCAAGGTTATTTTCCTTATACATCTGAACGGCCATTTCATACTTTTTATCGGCCAATTTCATTCTCGTATCTTTTTCAAGCATCTGCTGTTTAATCAGGTCATTCAACAGCTCTTTTTCCTTTTCATCAGCGGCGGAAACCGTTGTTTCGGGATTATCCTCGGCCTGGGCCTGCGTAAGCTGATCCTCAATCTGCTTGAGTTCATCGGCTTTTGCCTGTTCAATCTGCTTATCAAGCTCGGTATTTTTCTGTTCAGACAAGGCGCGGGCATTGGCTTCCTTTGCCTCCAGTTCCTCTTTCAGGGACTGCTCGCCGGATTCTTTAGGAGTTGATTTACATCCGGCAAAAAGCGCGAACAGTGCGACAATGCACAGGAATCCAAATAAATTTTTGAAAACTTTCATAACGGCATCCTATAAAAAAAACAAAACGCCGCAGAGGCATTTCTTCCTTTGAATGTCTCTTCGGACGGATAAAGCCGCGGGCATTGTATACTTTCCGGCCGCCCAGGCGCTTATTTTATTTCTTCTGCGCCTTAAGCCCGGACTCGTCAAGGAGCTGGAACTCCACTTTGTCTATATTATTCAGTTTACAGGCGTCAAGAAGCGCGATAATCGGCTGCATAGGCACATTTCTGGCGGGACCGAGTTTCACGGCGGCATCCTTTTCGCCGCTTGCCTTTTTCAATTCCAGCGCGCCCTTGACTTCCTTTATAAGGTCATCTACGTTAGGAAATTCCCTGTTTATAAGGTAGTAATGCAGTTTTTTCTCTTTTTCATCAAAGGTCACCCTGACGGCGACTTCCTCGGTAAGCTTCGGGGGCGGTATATTCTGCGACCCCTTATCCTTCGGAAGCCATGACAGAAGCTTTCCTTCTATGACCTTGAACTTGATTGAGCACATGAAAAAAATGAGCAACTGGAATATGCAGTCAATCATGGGCGTCATATCCGGCTGTGGCATTTTATCATCTATTTTAGCTTTTGCCATAAAAAACTCCTTTAATCCTGTCCCGGCTGAGGCATCATTGCGCCGAATTCAAGCTTGTACATGGCCACCTGCGGATCTCCGCACGCGCGCATTACGGCTTCAACCATTGCAAAAGGCGCCCTGAAATCAGCCCTTATCATTATGACCCTTTTTGAGGGATACACATTGCCTATCCTGTCTTTCTCCCTTTCAAGGTCGGCTTCTTCCTTCAATCTCAACACGAGGTCCTTCGGGGTTTTGAAGTTCACTTTTCGTATCCTGATGAGCCAATGCTCCGGTTTCAGGCACCTGAAAGGATTTTTCAATATCTCATCGCGCCTGCCGCTATTGTCAAGCATCGTCATTTCCTGCCATGCCTCACAACTTATCTTGTCAAGACCTTCATGAACTATATTCGCGACCAAACGCGTAGAAACTTTATCACTCTTGACCTCTTCGGCGAATTTCGCCTTCGGCGGTATAAGCGCCTCAAGTTCTTTTTGCGACATATCCGTTGCTAACATGAAAAATATAAGCAACTGGAATACGCAGTCAATCATAGGCGTCATATCAAAAGATGACGGTTCAACCTGGTCAACATTCAATTTTGCCATAAGAGTACTGCCTTTCTATTACTGCTGATTGGATGCCTTAAAACGTTCAATAATCTGGCCTGCGGCAGCGCTGACTTCCAGAATCATCGTTGAAACTTTATTCTTAAAGAAGAAGTAAGCCGCAAGACTGGGAATAGCCACAACCAGTCCCTGGCATGTCGTCACAAGCGCTTCAAACACGCCGGTCGCAAGCATCTTAGGCGTAGGATTAGCCGTTTCTGCTATAATTACAAATGCGGCGATCATGCCGGTAACCGTTCCAAGCAGTCCTAACATGGGCGCCACGGAACCCATCAGAGACAGGTAGCTGATCTTCCTGTTTAATTTGAATGCCTCATATTCACCGACTTCAAGCATGCTCTTTTCCATCTCATCATAGCCTGCGCCGACCTTGGTTACGGCAGCGGCTATCATATTGGTTAAAAAATTAGGATCGGCCTCGCAAAGGGCGATGACGTCTTCGTACCTTTCTTCGTCCAGCAGGGCCTCAATCTCAGCCACGGTAGCCGGGGGGCAGAGTTTTTCTTTCTTAATAGTCACAATATACTCAATGCACATCGCAAGCGCCGCGACCGAGCAAAGCACGATGAACCATCCTACAGTGCCGCCCGCTTTGAGAAAGCCCCATACTCCAAGGCCGCCGGTGCTGGCCGGAGCCGGAGCCGCTGCGGCGTCACCGCCTGCAGGCGCGTCCTGCGCGTACACTTCAACAATTCCTGCTGTCATAACCACAACACACACTACCAAGAGCGCCCAATAAATTTTTGTTTTTCCCATAAAACAAACCTCCTAAAAAAATTTGTTGTTTATTTAACCTTTTTAAGCAAATCCTCAGCCGGTTTCATCCAGCCGGGCATTTTAACTTCGTTTAATATTTTTGTCAAGTTAGTCCTCGCCCGTTCCTTGTACTTATCCGAACTCTCAGGGTTTGATTCCTTTATCATATCCGCAAGCCTCAAATAGCAGTCGGAACTGTAATAAAGCGCCTTTGCATATTCAAGCGGAACGTCCTCTTCACGCGGAACAAACTGCACCACGCCGTGAAGGAAATTTTCAAGCGCCGTCTTTAACAGATTTTTCCTGGTATTTACGTCTTTTTCGTCTTCGGATTTTTTGTAATAAATAGTACCGAGCTGATTCCATGCCTCGGCCATTATAACGGGATAATTCTCTTCAGGCGTCGGCGCTTCCTTATCAATAAAGTTATTGAGTTTTTCTTCGGCATCGGAAAGCTCTTTGAGTTCTATAGCGCACCTTACCATGCCAAGCGTGGCGTCTCCGAGCGCGACCGGACTCGGGTTAGGCATGGATTTTATTTCCAGTTTCATTTTCTGGTATTTATCTTTCGCGCCCTGATAATCCCCGTTTGCTTCAAGTATTTTGGCTGTATAGAAAACGAATTTCTGCAATACTTCTTCTTTTGCCGGGAAATCCTTAGCCTTTTCAACCATATCCTTTGCGGTTTTTATCATATCGTCCGCGCGCTTGAAATAACCTTTATTCTGCGCGCCAGCCCTTATCAACATATCAATACATTCCGTATAAGACTCCTTAAGGAAGCGGGACTTATTCATGCTTATCAATTCGCTGTAGGTTTTCTCGGCCTTATCCGTGCCGTTACTGACCATAGCCTGACACCGCGCCAGACCTATAAGAGCATGCTGAAGGAATACTTTTCTGATTTTTTCACTCCTGCAATCCCTGACTACGGTTTCAAATCCCGACATGGCTTTTTCGTAATCGCCCGCGCCTAAGGCTGTTTCCGCGCTTTTCAACATTTCGGGCTTGCCGCCGTATTCAATCTCCGTAACATCCGCCCAACCAACCTTCATTGTCAGTCCGCCCGACCTTTTGTAGGTTATGTCTTCGTATGTTTCTTCCGTAATCACACCGCCGTCCAATATCTTGCCCCCCTGCTGTTTAATGATGTCCATTTCACCGCCTTCCTGAGCGGAAACGTCCACGCCAAACAACGCGCTTAAAAGCGCGCAACCAGCAAAACAAATCAAATATCTGACCATAGGACAATACTCCTTTCTATTTCTTAGTTGCCTTCCCAGCCTCTCGGTTTGAGGTTCTTTATAAGTTCGTCTATACGAGTCTTAACAGCCGATTTATCCCAATCAGGGTTGTACCTGGTAAGCATTTTCAACGCGTTTATGACGACAGGGTATTTGCCCTGCTTGTAAAGAATCTCGCATTGCCTTACTTTCAATTCCCACCAAAGCTCGGGTTTTTTGTCTTTTTCAATAGAGGACACGATTTTAGTGCAAAGCCCTATTGCCGTATTAAAACCCGGGTGTTCCGTATTGCCGGAATCCACCGCTTCCTCAAAATTGATATTGATAAGCGTTTTTATCACTTCACCGTCTTCGCCTTTGGTCTTATCAAACAGCCCTTCAAACACCTTTTTGGCATTAGCGTAATCTTTAAGCCTGTAGCTCGTTTCGCCGATTTTCCATGTAAGGTCAGCCGCCGTTTTCTTGTCAATATTCCCCTTGTTCAGCACTGTTTCATATATTCTAATCGCCCTGCCGAACTGTTCCTTTTTGGATTTTTCGTCATTGAAATAGTCCTTAGCCATAAGGAACATCTTGTCCGCAAGCGCGAGAAGGTCTTCATTTTTCAGGGTTTCGTTCTTTGACTGCGCGATTTCAAACCAATTATAAAGGTAATTCCTTCCCACGACTATCCTGTCGCGGCCGGTCTTTTTGTCTTTTTCTATGATTTCCGTACCGTTCTGGTCAAAGGCGCTTCCGGCCAATTTCAGCACATACGAAAGGCGCGGGGCTGTGGGATATTTCTGTTTTGCCGTATCAAGAAGCGCCTTAGCATTGTCGTAATCGCCGAGTTTCAGATGCGCTTCAACCATTTTAAACCATGCCCTTGAGATCTTATCGCCGTCGCCAGGATATTCCTTTTCGGTATTCGCAAGCAATTCCAGCGCGTCCTTGGCGCGCATGACGTTGTCATCCAGGTAAATGGTTGCTATCGTATAATTACAGCTGAAGATAAGGGCCTGCCTTTTCTGGTTTTCCTTGGTGCCGTACACGGGGTTTTTCTTTGTATATTCCGTATACGCATTAAAAGCTTTCAGGGCCTCGTCGAGGTATTTTTTCTTATCTTCGGCAGTGCCGGTCTTGTCTATTTTCCTGAAATACTGGTAATAGCAGTTGCCGATCCGCGCGAGCGCGTCTTCGTAGGCTTCAGCGTCGGTTTCAACCTTTGAATATTCCGCCGCGGCCTCAAGGAACATTTTTTTATCCTCAAGGGACTCGGCCACAAGCACGCGCGCGTTCTTCGTATAAGGGCTGTTCGGATATTTTTCAACAAGGAATTTCAAAAGGCTTTCAGACCTTTTCTTATCGTAATTGTTTTCCGACAGAGTGTCTTCTTTCTTGAAACAGCGCGCGGCATTGTAGATTTCCGCGTCCACCGTGAGATTATAGCGTTTTTTCAGGGTCTTATAAACCATCTCCAATGCTACAGCGGACTCGTAATATTGTTCCTTTAACATATATATATCCGCCATCTTCTTAAAGACGTACGGCAAATGCTCCTTTTTGCCTTCATCGGTCAGTTTTTTGGATTTAATGAGATACATGCAGTACTTATACGCGTTATCGTAATTTGCAGTACTCATGGCGCCGTCAATCATCTTTCTCAGGATTTCGGGAGGCGAATTCGGATCTGCCGTGATGCCCCATTCCGTAAGTTTCTTTCCTATATAATATTCCCATTTTTTGTCAATCTGGGAAATTTCCGACGTATCGCTCATGGCGCCGTCAACGTCGCCGAGTTTAATCCTGGCAAATGCCTTATCAATTCTCATGATAATCACGGTATCTTCCTTGCCGAAATCCGGGAATCTTTTTTCGCTGACGAGCTTGTTGACGTATCCCATCATTTCGTCAACGGTATTGATAACTTCTCTGTACTGCTGATTATCCCTTTCCGCAAATTTCAGAAAAACGTCAAGTTTCTGGCGGTACGCGAGAGTAATGATTTCTTTCGCGGCAGGATGGTCCCAAAAATCCGGATTTTCCTTGAGGTCAAACACGCCTTTCAAGGTCAAAACCGCTTCTTCCGATTTGCCTAACTGATACTGGCACATGGCTTCAACGATGCGCACATGGTACATCATTATATACGCCTCGTAATCCCAGATAAAATCTTCAACATAACTGAGGGACTCTTCGCAGAGTTTCTGCGTATTAGGATCTCCGTCCGGATAAATTGAAGACTGCTGATAAAGAATAGAAATCAAGTTATACCTGTTCATCATGTACGGCCTGAAATTCGGGTCATCATCCGCATAAGGCGCGTTTTCGGAGAGTTTGTCAATGAGAGCCTTATAATGAGACCTTGATTTCTCGTAGGAAGATTCGCATTCCTTAAACCATTTATCCTTTGACGCGGCGTCCGTGGAATCCTTATATACCTTTTGCGACTGGCTTGCCTTTAACTGGTACAATTCGGCGAGCTCCGTCTCGCAGGAAATAGCCTTGGGATTCTGCGCGTTTGAACTTATAAAGTCTTCATACAGTTTTATGGCCTCGTCCATTGTTACAATAACTTTCGCCGGTTCTTCCCTGTTTGACATCATCTGGGATGCCTGGGATTTCAGCATGGCGGCCTTGATAGTATTGATTTCCGCGGGGTCTATTTTGCTCTGGATCCGTTCAATGATTTCAGTGGCATGGTCAAAATATCCGTACTTCGCGAGCGCCTGCGCGAAACCGACCTCATCCCGGTCAGCGAACAGGTTACCGCCGCCTGCCTGTAACATAACCGCGCACAGAAAAATGCCGATCATTGCCTTTTTCATTCGCTGTCATCTCCTAAAACTGCGATCAACGTATTCTTCAAAACCAATAGTACTAACGCAGAAAAGCCGAAAAGGTTCTATTGTATTTGCAATCTTCCGAAACGTTTTCTTTCCTGTTCTTCCATGATAATAACAGTCGCCTTGACCATTATAAGAACAGCCTTGCGCCTCGTGCCCTTGGCTTCGCGGCTGACGAGTTTGCCCAAAATGGGAATATTGTCAACCAGCGGAATTTCGGCTTCCCATGCGAGGTCCGCCACTTCAGAGAGTCCGCCGAGTATTATGGTGCCCTGGTCGGGAATAGTAACCGTGGTGCGCACTTTCTGAATCTGCAGGATCGGAAGCTCAATTCGCACGCTGTTTACGCCTGGAGGGCCTGAATCAGGATAAAGCAACCGCGTAACGATAAAGCTCTGCCGTATATCCACGATAGGCGTTACTGCCGTCGGCCGCATTTCAACGGTAATGTATTTCTTGTCAGCGCTAACGATAGGCCTTACGTCCAGGGCCGTACCGTTATTGAATGACGCAAGTATAGGCCTCGGCGTAGCGGCTCCGGCCGCAATTTCAATGTTATAATCCCTGATATAAACCACCTGTTCGCCGGCAATCACATGCCCGCGCTGGCCGTTAAAAAGCGTCAACTGCGGCGCAAGGAGCACCCTTGAACGCTCGTCCTTCCTCACCGCCCTCAATATAAGCTCGGCCTTCGTATCATCAATCAACGTCCACATCAGGCTTGTTCCGCCCGTGGCGTTAAACACGTCATTAAAGAAAGTGGACACAAGGCCGTCATTGACAAGTATGTTTTCCACCCTTGCGCGCAGGTCATTGTCTCCGCCCCTGAACTGCGACCACAAACCGGGGGTAGGGGCCGGAACCGCGCCGGCACCCGCGTAAAGCGTGGTTGTAGTATCATAGTTGAATACCGGCTGTCCGAGATTTGTAAGCGCCCATGTGGAAAGCGGCGGCGCTCCGGTGCCGTCGGGAGCTATGGCCCCGCCCGCGCCTGTTGTCGCGTTAAGCCCGCGCCAGTCTATGCCGATATCTTCGATAAAATTATCCTGCACTGTCAGGAATTTGCCTTCCACCGAAACGAGTATCCCCGCGGACTGCCTGATGCCGTTCAGGAATTTTTCAATCTGTTCCTGCACCACCGGCGTCTGCGTGACCATAAGCTTATTCTGCAGGCCGCTGATGTTAACGCCGCCATCGCCGCTTTCCCATGACGCAGGCTCTATATTGCTTTTAATCAATTCTATTATCTGGTCAATAGGAAGCACCAGGGGACTCGTCGTATCCGCATCTTCGGGCACTTCAGGATCCGCAAGCGTGAATTCCGGCGCCGGAAAATCCACAAGCGTCGCATTGAGGTCCTGCGTATCGTAAACCCTTACGACGGTCTCGCCGCTGACGTCTGTTTTCATAGTTATAATGACCGCGCCGTTCTTGATTCTGTAATCCAGCCCGGAAAAATCAAGGACGAATTTCAATATTTCCCTCAAACGGCTGTTCATGCTGAAACCGGGAATTTCAATGGAATTCGGATCTTTGCTTCCATCGGTAAGCTTACGTTCGTCAAACAGTATATTAATGCCGGAATTCTTGCGAAGGAATTCAATTATGTTGGTAAGCGTATTTGATTCCTCAAATTCAACCCTCATGGCAAAGGAATCCAGCAGTGCGTTCACTTCCGCGTCCCTTTCGGAAAATTCCAAGTCGCCCTTTGTGCTGAATTCGGTAGGTTTGCGCCTGACTATCATCTCCCACGTTTCCCTGTCAGTAAACGTTACTATTTGATTCTGCAATACCGATGACAGGTCTACCTGGGACATGAAGTCCTTCCAGCGGTTCTTGTACTTTTCAAGCATTTCCTTGTTTGCCCTGAAATGCTTGGCCGACTTGGCAAGTCCCATCAATTCCTCGGCAAGCCACGAACCGGGGTCCTGGTCAAGTATCTGCTGGCACAGCATCTCGGTCTCTTCAAGCCTGCCGTTTTCAAACGCCATCTGCGCCTGCCTGTAAAGCTGTTCAAGCATCTGGTTGAATTCCCTTTTCAGCAGAGTTTCCCTCGCCAATTCTTCTTCGCGGGCCTTTTTCTCAAGTTCTTTTTTGTATTCTATATCCTTCTGCCTTCTTTTTTCCGTGGCCTTTTTAAGCAGGCTTTCAGCCTCGGCCTTATACGCGGTAAGGTCTATCTGTTCGGGGAACCTGTTTACCTGCTCTATGGCAAGATTGAACTCTTTTTCAGCCTTGTCAAAATCCTGTGACTGGTAATATTGCCTGCCCTTGGTAATATGGCTTCCGACTTCCGCAACCGCCTGCTGTATTTTAACCTTGGCGTCATCTACAAGGTTCTGCATCAGCTGGCCTTCATTCCCCTGTATGTACTCGCCCTTCAGGACGCGGATGTCATCCCTAAGGCGCTTGGCTTCAACGTAAGCTGGATTGGCCTGTATGGCCTTTTCAAGCTGCTCAAGAGCTTCGTCGTATTTCAGTTCGGTAAACAATTTCTTTGCCAGGTAGTAGCAATTCTGCGAGTATTCCTCATGGACGAGCGCTTCGCGTTTCTTTTCCTCCTGAAGCTGTCTGATAAGTTCAAGTTCGCCTTCGTTTACGGCCTCGGTCTGCGTTCCGGACGGCTCGCCGGTAATGTTCTGCGCGCGTTCAATCTGCGCAAGTTCCGCTTCTTCCCTTTTGCGCGCCTCATCGGTCTTTTTTAATTCTTCGGCAAGCGCCGCGGCTGAAGAGTTGCTTTCTCTTGTTGTTTCGCTTTCAAGAAGCATGCCTGTTTCATCAGGTTCGCCTGCGGGTTTTCCCTTGCATCCGGAATGGAATAATGATATGGCCAATATTGAACATACGGTGATAAGAAATAAATTTTTCACCATAACACTTGATCCTCAATAGACCCGGCTTACGGATGCGGCAGGAATTCACGCAACCGGGTTCCCATTAACTTAACGTATAAGGCACGGATTATTCGCCACTTGCCCGCCTCAGGCGGACGCAAGTCTTCAACGTTTATGCGCCTATCAAGAACGGCATTATAAAATATGAACAAAAGGTTCCAGCATCCATAGCAGATATTAAGTTACTGCCCTGCTTAATATTATCTAAAGTCTATATCTTATAATTTATATATGAAAATGTCAAGTTTTATGACATTTGATTGGCAAAGGCTCTCAATCAAGCGGGTTAATTCCCCCCTACTTTTTTTTTGCCCAGCGTATGCTCCGCGCCCTTATCGTCCGTGAATATGAGTATCTCGTTTCCCTTATCGTCAATCTTGACTCCCTTCATGGTATATCCGGTGCTGTAATTCACCGTGATTTTCTCGGGCTTTTTGGTATCCGGGTTTATGAACGGCTGACCTGTCACAGGGTCTTTATTATAATGTTTTTCAAGCCCTATGCCTTCCCCCTTTTTGATATAAAATTCTTCAGTGTATTTTTTTCCTTCAAGGTGTTTTACTATTTTAATCTGCACCAGATACTTCGGCGAATCAGCTTCATCCTGATTCTTCGCGTTGCCACTGCCGGTAAACTCCATGTCAAAATCCTGCGCCGAATCCGCCTGGCACCATTCCGACCTTACCTCGGGATAATCCGCGGCAATCTCAACTGACTGGGCTATTATCCTGTACTGGTACGCAGTATTGGGCAGGACTGATTTGTCTTCAAAGGAACTGTCACCCGCCAAAAAATTCCCGATTATTGCGAGGTCGTTTTCATTTGTCTTCCGGTAAAGCGCATATGAATCAACCGCCGCCTCATTGGCAGGGTCGGGCGTCCAGCTGACCGTAACGGACCCGGGTGCGGCAACAGCCGACAATTGCGGCGGGATGTGCTTTTTCAGAGTGGATAACGGCTGTACAGGGCCTTCTTCTTTGGCTGTGATATTGACATTTACCGGCTTATCCAATGCCAGAATCAATCCCTGTTCCGGCCGGACAGAATTTACGCCGGCCCATACCTTGTCTATTTTATCAGGAAAATCCGGCACTTCCAAAGGCTGGGCAGGCTTGTTTTCAATGGCGCCGTTAATCTCCGTCCATGCCTTTACGGCGTCAGTAACCTTTTCGTCCTCGGAGATCGAACGCAGCGAAAAGTAATTCGCAAAAAAAACCGCTACTGCCAATACCAGCAATAGTTTTTCCCAATGATTAAAAAGTATTTTTTTCATAAAGCAATAATCCAAAAATAATTTTTGATTATACTATTGTGCTCTTTATAGTCAAGAAAATGTTTATGTGAAAGGTATCGCCTCAGTAGAGGTGGCATTAAAGGACGTTAGTAGCCCAGCCATTTATGGCTGGGTTATGGAAGGCTGAGAAATATGAAGGGCATTCATGCCCTTAATATAACGCCATGAATGGCGTAAGTATCAGGCTTTTGA
>JACRIJ010000090.1 GCA_016220095.1 Planctomycetota bacterium
ATATTTTTACATCCTCCTGTAAGTTGATGTTTACAAAAAATTTTTGGCTGGGCGTAATTATAACACTCGCTATAAGGCAAGTCAAGAAAAAAGTGCTTTTGAAATTCCGTGTATTTTTTCACACCTTCTCAGTCGAGGTGGCGTTGAAGATCCCTGTAGCTTGCTACAGGGAATCTTCTCGTCTAAGGAAGACGAATATTGTATTGTGTCCCGATAAATCGGGACAATGACGATTAAAATGCCACCTTGACTGAGGCCTTACCGTCATTTGCAGAAAATCCTTGACTAACAGCCGAATTACGGTTAAAATTCAATCTTATGCTGAAAAAACATAACCAATTGTTTTTGACATTGCTTATCATATTTGACGCCATCAGCACTGCCGGGGCATGGGTATTGGCTACGTACGTCTGGCTTTACGCGGATTTCGCGCGGATAATCAATCCCGTCATCGGCATGGAATACAAAGGCGGTTTTACGCCGTCCGTTTACTGGGTGGCGATGCCCATAACCGTCCTGGTGAGCCTTTTTTGTTACAACCATTACAACCTTTACAAGCCGAGGCGTTCGGACCGGCTTATAAACGAGATATTTGATATCATAAAATCCACTGTTACCGCGGTGGTATTGCTGATGGCAATTTCATTTTTCGTCAAGGAAGTAACGTTTTCACGCGGTGTAACGGTATTTTTCATGGCCTTCAGCATCGTATTCATGGCCGTAAGCAGGGGCATTATCCGTTCACTCCTGCGGGCGATGCGGCGCAAGGGATTGAACCTGCGCCACGTGGTGGTTGTCGGCACGGGCGAACTCGCGCAGGCCTTTGCCGAAAAAGTAAAAGCCAATGCCTGGGCCGGCATGAACGTCGTGGGATTTGTAACCGTCGGCAATGAACCTGCCGGCACTGCCATCGGTCATTTTCATGTTGCGGGTTCCGTAAATGACATGCCGCAAATTTTGCAGAAACACAGCGTTGACCAGATATTCCTCGCGCTTCCATACGAGGAGCATACGAAATTGAAAGAAGTAATGAACCTGCTGACGGACGAATTCGTTGACATAAACATCGTACCTGACCTCATGGAATTTGAAACCCTGAACGCGAACGTATCGGATTTTGACGGACTGCCTATAATATCCCTGAGGGAATCGCCTTTATACGGTTGGAACAGCATAATGAAAAGGATTTTTGACATTGCGTTTTCGCTGTTCGCAATCATCCTTGCTTCGCCGGCCATGCTGATAATCGCGGCGTTTGTAAAACTTTCTTCAAAAGGGCCCGTGTTTTATAAACAGGCGCGTATGGGGTTGAACGGGAAAACTTTTCAGATGCTGAAGTTCCGCACGATGAGAACGGACGCGGAAAAGGAGACCGGCCCTGTATGGGCGGCGAAAAACGATCCGAGGAGGACTAAAATAGGGACATTTTTAAGAGCGACGTCGCTGGACGAATTGCCGCAGTTTTTCAACGTGCTTATCGGGGAGATGTCGGTGGTAGGGCCGCGCCCGGAGAGGCCGGAGCTGATAGAAGAATTCAAGAAATTCGTCCCGAAATACATGCTGAGGCACAAGATGAAAGCAGGCATTACGGGCTGGGCGCAGGTAAACGGCTGGCGCGGGAACACCTCTTTGGAAAAACGCATACAATCAGACATTTATTATATAGAAAACTGGTCCCTGTGGTTTGACGTCAGGATAATATTCATGACGCTCTTCTCAATACGGAAGAACGCGTATTAGGAGTTATGAAGTTCAGGAGTTAAGGGGTTATGGAGTTTAAGGGTTGAGGAGTTACGGAGTTTAGGGATTTATGAGTTATGGGGTTCAGGTTCTCATAAAATATAATTTTAAAATATGATTATTCCCCAATTGTGCCCAACTATGTTTACGGTACTATTATGAAAAACACGTTTATTGCCGTGACCAACAAGACAAAAAACACTTGAAAAATTAAAGCCCGTTTTGATTCCCCGCCTGTTTCCCCGAACATCCTGCCGGCCAGACGCAGTGATAACATTAATCCCAATGCCATTACCGCCATGCTGAGCGTTTTATAAACCGATGGCGGTACAAAATCCATTTCCACCATGCCCGCGGTGCCGAACAGGTCCGCGCCTGTTCCAAGCGGGTCAGATATCAGCGGCACCAGACGGCCTGCCTGCGTTAAAAAATGCCTTACTATGTAACCAAGATGTATGAAAATAACCAGCGGTACCAGCGCGTACGCGGCCTTTTCCGCGGCTTTGCCGGCGGGTACCTTGTGAATAGCGGCCGTAAAATACGCAAATGCGTAAAATAACAGCGGAACCGCTATCAGGAACGGCAGGAATAATGCCAGATGCACAATAATTTCCGAATACCCGGCCGCGTGCATTTTTTCCGCTAATGCGTCGTACATGCCCATTTTCGCCCAACCGGAAAATGTCGTTAAAGCAAGAAGCACTGCTATGGCAAGGATAACATCTTTTCCAAGACCGGGCACGGCTTCAAGTTCTCCGGAAAATCGCCTCGTACGGATACGCATATTGTCGTAAGGGCATGTCTTAACGCACTCGGTGCAGACGATGCAATTCAGGTTTGTCTTCATCCCGCCCGGATACTCGTAAACAGGGCAACCATATCCTTTTTCATTGCCCCTGACGCAATCCTTAGTCCGGCATTTATCACAGACGTTCTTGCTGACGCTCCTTACATTCAAGCCGGCGAACATGGCCATAATGCCGGTCATGGCGCCTACGGGGCAACCGTAACGGCAGAATGACTTTTTTTCAAAAAACATAGCGGAAACAAAAGTTACGGTGAGCATTCCAAGCGAAAGATACGCAACGTTCCTCGGGTCGTCCGTAAGCGCGAATGAATATTCCGCCCATATAAGTACTATCAGCATGAGAAGCGGGATATGGATATTGCGCAGAAACGAGGGCCATTTGAGTCCCATGTTGAAAGGGGCCTTTTTGACGCGCCAGAACGTAACCCGCTGTACCCATTCGCTGATCGCGTCCCAGGGGCAGAAGGTGCACCATAATTTTCCGGCGAAGAGCACGATTACGCTTATAGCCACCAGCCATACGGCGCCCATAAGAAGCGGCGCGATGTTTCTGTAATAATTGCCGAAAAGCCCTGCGTAGATGATGAAAACAAACATTGCTACGGACGGAAGCCGCAGAACGAATAATGCCTGGCGATGCTTGAAAAAAGCATTTAATTTTTCCATACGCTGATTATATCTTTTTTTGCGGGTTCTGCAACTAAAATTTATTTGCACATTTTGCTGAATACGGATATAATCATGATTAACTTCTAATTGATAGACAGAATTGACAGGATGAACGAAATTCTAAGCACGAAATCCTAAACTATAAAGTAGCATAGCCGCGACCGAAGGAAGTCCCGCCGCAGTCCCGCCCGAAGTGGCGGGGTAAGGGGCAACCAAAACTGAGAGCCGATATCCGATTGTTGTTTAGTCGTGTTTAGCGCGCTTAACAACCTTTGCGGTCAAAACGTCGTCGTTCAGACGTACGACTAACGAAATAAACCGCAAAGACGCAAAGTTCGCAAAAACGATTTATATTTATAATCGTCTTAGCGTACTTGGCGGCCTTAGCGGTTGAACAGTCGTAGTCGTCAAGACGTACGACTAACGGAATAAACCGCTAAGCGCGCAAAGTTCGCAAAGACGTCGTAACCTGCAATCGTCTTAGCGTGCTTAGCGGCCTTTGCGGTTAATTCGTAGTCGTTAGAACGTACGACGAACGCAATAAGCCGCAAAGAACGATAAGCGACGCAAAGACAGAATACCAAGGATAATGTACAGCGTGTTTATGTTTATTCGTGTTCATTCGTGGCTGATAATCCGTTATAAATCTTCTATGCTTTTTGCGTAGAAGTTGCGATGTAAGACAATAAAGCAGCCCAGCCGCAACCAAGACCACGAAATACGATAATTAACCACTGAACACACCGAACACACTGAAAACGTATATTTAGCGTCTCTCCCCCCTCCCTTTGATGGGAGGGGGCAAGGGGGAGGGTGATAATGAGTTTTCACCCCCACCCTGTCCCTCCCCCAGCTTAGGGGGAGGGGCTTGCATTTTAATGATATAATATATTACGATTCAGTGAGTTCAGTGCTTTCGGTGGTTAATTTCCGTATAAATCTTCTGTGTTTTTTACGTGGAAGTCTATCGGTTAGAAACTAAACAAAATCTAAATATAAAACTCAAATTCTCCAAACAGTCCGGACGTCGGGTTTTGGTCATTTGAGTTTAGATATTGTTTAGAGTTTCGGATTCGACTTCGTGGCAAATTCGTCTTGCGCGTTCAGTGTATTCGGTGTGTTCAGTGGTTAATTTGCGTTAGTCGTCGTTGTCGTTAATGTTTATGGAGTAATAGCGATGGATACTTTCTTAAAAGCGCTTTTTATTGATGCCGGCACGGGTTTTTACAGGGTAGAGCGGTTCAAACTCGGAGATTTTTTCGGACCTGTGGACCTCGGGCTTCATCTTTCAGGCAAATACAATTCTCTGAACATTGGAACGGGCCTGTTATGCGGGTCAATTATTCCGGGTTCAAACAGGCTGATATTCAGCGGCTTTTCGCCGTGCTGGGGCGGTTTTTACGTCTCATCCATGGGCGGCGCCGGCCTTGTGTTTGACAATCTCGGCATCAATATGATTTCCATTATCAATAGCGCACATTCGCCTTCAATCATTTATTTAAATCGATCGCATGGCGAGGAGATTGAAGTGAAAATCGTGCCGGTTG
Source organism: Planctomycetota bacterium (assembly GCA_016220095.1). Lineage (GTDB taxonomy): Bacteria > Planctomycetota > MHYJ01 > JACQXL01 > JACRIJ01 > JACRIJ01. The sequence goes on from JACRIJ010000090.1 coordinate 4,765, forward strand.
ACGCGGACAAAATCTGGAAACAAGGCCGCGGCGGCGTTTATTCCATGATGGAATACGCCTGCAAAACTTTCGGAGGAAATTACGAAAACGATCCGCGCGTTTTGGCAACGGGCCCGGCGGCGCGGGCGACCGACATCGGCGCTATATGTTCGGCCCCGATTGTGAAAGGCCGGATAACCCCTGTGGACACTTGGGCCGGCAGGGGCGGATTCGGCGCGAAATTGCTTAAAGAACATGGGATTGCCGCGATCATTTACGGCGGTACGTTTATTGACGAGGATTTCCGCAACCGCAGTGTAGCCGACGAATGGTTTATGAACAAATACAACAAGAAACTCGCGGCCAAGGATTTTGACGCCACCGTCAAATACCGTTTTGACCCTAAATTCGGCACGGGCGGCACGTTCGGTTCCAATTATGCGGCGTTGGCAGGCAGTATGCTCTCTTTCAACTATACCAGCATTTATCTGGAGGAGGAAGAACGTCTTTTCATACACAAGAACTTTATTCTAAACCATTATCTGAAGCAGTTCAACAGTGAAACCATAAGCGCAAAACAACACCACACCTGCGGAGAGCCGTGCGCGGCGGTGTGCAAAAAGATGAACAACGAATACAAAAAGGACTACGAACCCTACCAGGCAATGGGGCCGTTATGCGGAATTTTTGACCAGCGCGCGGCTGAAAAACTCGCAGGCAGGGCGGATGCTTGCGGTTTTGACGCCATATCCATAGGCGGCGTGCTCGCGTGGCTGATGGAGTGCTTGTCCAAAAATCTAATTACCCCCGCGGAACTCGGAGTAAGCAGGATGCCCGTGTTTTCATATAAAGGATTCAACGTAGAGACGGATTCCAATACAAACGCCGAATTAGGATGCGAGCTTATAGATTCAATTCTGGAAAAGCGCGGCATAATGGATTTTGGGGAAGGCGCGAGAAAATTTGCCCGGCGACTTGCGCGTGAAAAAGGCCCTGACGTATTGAATTGTTTCGTATATAATGCGTTTGCGCGCAAGGGCTGGATGGCGCCGAACCAATACTGGACGCCCGGCGTACTGTCGCCGATGGCGATAGCAGGCAAGTATTACATGTATTACGGGCAGGAATTCATAGCGCCGCGCGAGCTTGGAAGGGTAAACGCCTCGCGGTTCCGCATGGAGCTGATGTTGGACAACCTCGGCCTGTGCAGATTTCACCGCGGTTGGGCCGAAGATATGGCGCCGGAGATAATAGAGACACTGTTCGGCATAAAAAAACAATTCATGGAGAATATCTTGGCCACGGCGGAAAGGATAAACAGCAGGAATTCGTCGGTCTTCTGGGAAACCCGGAGGAATTGCGATTTGGTAAAAAGTTTCCTGCAGAGGAAGCAAAAAACAGAAGGCAGTAAATCCGAAGAATTAGCGGAATGGGCAAAGCGATTTGAGGAAGACTGCGGCAAGGCGGCGCTGGATTTCTGGTACGAGATGCATAAAGGCACGCACGAATCTTTACGTCAAGAATGAAGCAGGAAAAATGAAGAATGAAGGACGGACGGAGCGTCAGTCTACCTTCTCCCTGCTTCATACTGCCTCCTTCGTTAAGAGGAGGAAGCAGGAAAAATGAATGCTGAGGTTAAAGGGTCTACCCCAGTAGAAGGACAACCAGAGTATAGAACGGCATCTCCTGGTGAAGCAGGTGCTGGAGGTGGCGCTGGCAGTCCTGAAGGCAACCCCGGCGCTGATGGAAGTCCTGGAGAAGCGATAATTAAATCTTATACTTGACATTTGAAGGTAGCCGCAGGCTTTAGCCTGCGCTTAGAATCCAGTATTACAGCGCAACCTAAAGGTTGCGGCTACCTTAGCGCTGGCTATGAATGCCAAGTATATTATGCTCCGAGTGATAAAAGTCTCTTAGAGTCCCTGTTCCTTACGAAGGAGGAAGAATGAAAAATGAAGAATGAAGGACGGACGGGACGAAGTCTTTGAGTTTGTGAGTCCGGAGTCTACATCCGTCCGGTCTTCCTTCTTCGTTTTGCCTTCTTCCTACTTCGTATGAGTCCGTCGTGTCGTCAGTCGCAAGTCTCTTAAAGGTCTCGTCAAGTCCCTGTTATTTCGTCGTCGTTCACTGTCCGTTTACAAAATAATGAACCGCCTCAGTCGAGGTGGCATTAAAGGACATTAGTAGCCCAGCCATTTATGGCTGGGTTCTGGAAAATCGAGAACTATGGAGGGCATTCATGCCCTTAACATAACGCCATGAATGGCGTAAATATTAGGCTTTTAACA
>JACRIJ010000095.1 GCA_016220095.1 Planctomycetota bacterium
AACATGAAAGCCATAAAACAATGCAAGCTGTAAAATTGGAGCAGGTGAGCAGGAGACCGCAGGCGTAACGTCCATCGTTTCAACTGTTCACCTGTTCTTATATTCGCCTGCTCTACCATTTTTCGCGCTTTGCGCGAAAAATGGTCGGGGTGCCCGGATTCGAACCGGGGGCCTCTTGAACCCCATTCAAGCGCGCTAAGCCAACTGCGCCACACCCCGTATAAAATCAGCAAGCTGATTTAATTAGAATAGCATTTCGTATTCCAAAATGCAAGATTTTTTTGAAACGGATTTTTGCGATTTGATGATTTAATGATTTTGTGAGTTAATGATTGACGTACGAAAACGAACGAATGACGAAAGAACAATGACTGGCCGATGGTCGCAACCAGCCGTAAATCTCAATCTGCGGTTACAAATACTGGCCACCGACCACTGTTCACTGCCCACTATTGAATACAATTTAACTATTTCAAACAACGTTTTGACATTGTCAAGTTGTATTTGTTTTGTGCCGATAATGTTTTTAATTGAGTTTTAGGAGATTATTTAAATGGAAAAAAATGTTTTTCTGAAGTTGTGCATTATCTGCGCCATCGTCATGCTTTGCGTGTGCCAGGACGTTCCGCAATCGCCCGGCACGGTAAACGGTTCAAATGACCCCATCGATCCCTTCCAACCGAATCTCTATAAGGATAAAAAGCCGCATACCTTCTCTGTAATAGGGGAAGATAACGAACCTTCGGTATCCTGCAACGGCATCATTGCCTTTTCGTCATCAATGCATTCGGTCAATCCGCACATCTACGCAAAACCCATAGCCGGCACCTCGGTTACGCAGAAGACCAACGGGCCTTCCAGCGATATCCAGCCGGCCTTCTCGCCGGACGGTAAAAAAATAGCCTTCGCCTCAGACCGCAACGGCAATTGGGATATCTTCATAATTAACGCAGATAATCCGAATACCATCTGGCAGGTCACTTCCAGCGATGCCGATGAACTGCATCCTTCATGGTCGCCGGACGGCAGTATGCTCGTGTACTGCGCGAAATCTTCCAATGAAAACTGGGACCTGTGGATAGTTGAATTGCAGGCAAAATCCTTTACTAATCTCGGCCCGGGCCTGTTCCCCGAATGGTGCCCTGTAAAGGATTCCAAAAAAATACTCTTCCAGAAACCCCTCGGCCGCGACGGACACCAATTCGCCCTCTGGACAGTGGATACGGACGGCAATAACCTTACAGAAATCATATCAAGCGCCATCTACGCTTCAACCAATCCCTCCTGGTCGCCGGACGGCAAGTGGATTGCCTTTACGATGGTGCCCGTGGACAGCGCAAAATCAACCAATATGGATATTCATATAATCTCCATTGACGGCATCGGTATGGTGCCCCTGATAGATTCGCCTGACCCCGAATGGCATCCGTCATGGGCCCCGGATGGCCGTATTTATTACATAACCAAAAAAGAAGGCAAACAGAACGTCTGGAGCGTACAGCCGGATCTGCCTTAACTACTAAACAACTAAACGACTGAACAACGAAACGACGAAACAACCTGCAACCCCTCAACCCTTTAACCTCGTAACTCTTTAACCCCTAAACTCCGTAACCCCATAACTCCTAAACCCCGTAACTCCATAACCCCTTAACTCTTTGACTCTGTAAGTATATGACGAAAACAATAGTAATTTTTCTTATGGCATTGGCCACAACAACAGTTGTGAGTTGTAACAGCGTGTCGCAGGTGCCGGATAATCCATTTGAAGAAATCAAGACCGTCGCAGTTACCCCATTCCTGAATTCGGCGAATATTGACATTGACGGAATCCAGGCCGGTGAAATCTTCGCTTCGGAACTGGTTAAGATGAAAGGGATGAACGTAGTGCGTCCGAAAACCCTCATTGAGGAGGTTACGGCAAACAACCTTTCCGTAAGCACCCCGGAAGACCTTGTAAAATTGGCAAAACGCGTCAAGGCGGACGCAATCATTACCGGAATCATTACCGAATACAATCCCTATTATCCCCGTAAAAAAGTCGGCATGTCCATACAGATGTTTTCCGTAAAACAGAATACGCGGTCGTCCCTGCAGGACATACAACAGCTGGTAAAAAGCGGCAAGCCATTTGCCATTAAAGACGAAGCCCAGATGAGAAATACCATATTGAGTTTTGAAAAGATTTTTGACTGCGAAAATTCCGTTACGTATACGGAACTTGAAAGATACGCGAACAGCTACACGGATTCGCATGCGGTACATTCGGGCATTGACGCCTTCCTGCGTTATACGGATAAATACCTGATGTTTGTTTCGTATCAGATGATAAATGAATTAGTCGCAATGACGCATGAACAACAAGCGGAAGAATGGCGAATGAAAAATGAAAAATGAAGGACGATACGAAATTCTAAGTCCCAAAGTATTCGAGATTTAGAGCCCGCATGATTTATTGTAATACTTAAGATGTTTGAAGTAATTCCCCCCCTCCCTTGATGGGAGGGGGTATAGGGGAAGGGTGAAAAAGAATTTCTTCCTCTCCCTGTCCCTCTACCGCAAGGGGAGAGGGGGATTACTTTAAATGACTTAAGTATTACGATTTATTGAATTCATTTCGTCGTTCCTCGTTACTCGTTGCTCGTCACCGTCCATCGTCCCTCGGTACTCGCAACTCGCTACTCGCTACTACGAATAAAAGGACTTAGTTATGTCTGTTTTTATTGATGAATTTATCGTATACCTGGAACACAACAAGAACTTTTCAATTGAAACCCTGCGCGCCTACAAAAACGACCTTGTGCAATTCCTGGTTTTCCTGCATAAGAACGGCGATTTTGACCCGAATGCGGTTGATACGCTGGTTATGAGGAAGTATCTTGTACACCTGAGCGAATCAAAATACGAACGCAGTACCACGTCAAGAAAACTCGCCTGCCTCAGGAGCTTTTTTAAATATCTGTGCAAAATGGGCAGGATGAATGCCAATCCAGCCAAAACCGTGCGCAATCCGAAACTTAACAAAACACTTCCGGTATTCCTTTCGGAAGAAGAAATCCGTAACCTGTTGGACGCGCCGAACCTGAAAAAACTCGGCGGCCTGCGCGACAAGGCTATTATAGAATGCCTTTACAGTACCGGAATGAGAATCGGCGAGCTGATAGAAATGACTATGCGAGACCTGGACCTTGACGGCGGCATGGTGCATTTGAAAGGAAAAGGCAAAAAGGAACGGCTGTCGCCTCTGGGCAAATACGCATTAAGCGCCCTGCAGGAATACCTCAGGGCAAGAACTGACTCCGGACACGCGCCGGAAAACGAAAATTCGCCGGTGTTCCTTAATAAATTCAGCCAAAAACTTTCCGCGCGCGGAATAAGGAAACTCCTGGACGGCTACGCGCTCAAGGCGGGCCTGAATAAGGAGATTTCACCGCATACCCTGCGCCATACCTTTGCCACGCACATGCTCAATCGCGGGGCCGATTTGAGGTCGGTGCAGGAATTGCTTGGCCATGAAAACATCTCCACAACACAAATCTATACGCATGTCACTACTGAGAAGCTGAAACAGGTGTATGAAACGGCGCATCCGCGGAAGTAAACGAATAAAGCAGTATAGCCGTAACCAAAACCCCGAACTACGATAATTAACCACTGAACACACTGAAAGCACTGAGTATATAAACTTAGCGTAACAATTAAGCCCATATTGTATGAGCTATTATACAATAATGCATGAACAGGAAAGTCAAGGTATATTTAGATACTTCCGTAATATCAGCATTTTAAGACATTTGCCAAAAGGTAATACTTAAGCTATTTGAAGCAATTTCCCCCTCCCTTGATGGGAGGGGGCATAGGAGGAGGGTGAAAAACATTTTCCCCCTCTCCCTGTCCCTCTCCCGCAAGGGGAGAGGGGATTACTTCAAATGACTTAAGTATTGCGCCAAAAGCAACATCAATTTCAGCAAAACTTGATTTTAGACTATTTGGCAGAGTTTAATCATTTTTCAAACGGTTTCTTCCGTTTAAAATCGGGCAGGTACACGTCGCTTGAATACATCGCCTGTATGAAGCAATTGTCCAGTCCCAGGGATTCCGCGTATTTCACGGCTCTTGCGTATTCTTCTTTCGCGAGTTTGCGGTTCAAAACCGGGTGCGCCTCAGCTTTATGGCATGGGTGGTATTGGGACATGAGGCTTATATGAATCTCGGGCGAGATTTCTTTTGACAGAAAATCCAGCGCGGCAAAGGTATTAGACATGTTTTCCGGCAGTACCAGATGCCGGACTATCATTCCCCTGATAGCAACCCCGTGTTCATCAAGCGCGAGATTCCCGACCTGTCTGTGCATCTCTTTAATGGCCGGCAGATTAAATTTGGCATAATCTGAAACACCGGAACATTCGTTCGCATTTTTATCGTCCATATATTTCAGGTCAGGCAGATAGATATCCACTATGCCGTCCAGCAATTTCAGGGTTTCAAAGGAATCATAACCATTGGAGTTATATACAATCGGGATATGCAGGCCTTTTTCCGCGGCTATAAGAAGCCCTTCAAGGATTTGCGGGACAAAATGGCTTGGCGAGACCCAGTTTATGTTGTGGCACCGCAGGCTCTGCAATTTCAGCATCATATCGGCCAATTCTTCCGCGGTGCAGGATTCGCCTTCGCCAAGCTGGCTTATCTGGTAATTTTGGCAGAAGATGCACCGAAGGTTGCAATTGGTGAAAAACACCGTTCCTGAACCCAGCGAACCGCTGATGGGAGGCTCTTCTCCGTGGTGTGCGGTGTACGATGAAACTATGAGTTGCCTGCCGCTTTTGCAGAAGCCGGTCTTGCCGGCAAGGCGGTCTATGCCGCAATTACGCGGGCATGCGCGGCATTCATGGAGCATCTTCAATGACGCGTCAACGCGCTTTTTAAGTTCGCCGGTTTTGAAAAGATTTAAATATGAAGGGAACATACGGATTACAGATTGCAAGATTGCAGATTCGAAGATTACGACTACGATTACGACGACTACGAATTTAAATTTTGAATCTCAAATCCCAGATCTCATATCTCAGATCACATATCGCAGATCATAGATTAATTAATAAGATACACCGGCACTGTGAGTTTCGCGCCTGCGCGCGTGATGCCGAGTTCTATTTTATCGCCATTTTTCTTCTGCATCAGCCAGAATGAAAAATCGGTTGTGTTGGATATTGGAGAGCCGTCAAATGAAATTATAATATCGCCCTGTCTGATGCCGGCCCGGCCTGCGGGCCTGCCTTCAGAAACCTGTTCCACGGCGCACTGCGCGAGCGGGCCCTGCTGGGAAAGCATAAGTCCGGTCCTGCCGCCTCTTATCTGCTCGGTAGGCCTTGTGAACCACACGTAATGCGCTATATTTGACTCGGAAAATTCATTTAAATTGACACTTTCCTCCATTACAGGATTCGTCAGTATGCTGAGGAAATCCTTTTGTATCCTTTTTTTCGTACGGTCCGGCACTCCGAAACCGAAATTCACATGGCCGCCGCCTATGATTACCACGACCTGCGTGCCGGCGTTGGCCGCGGAGGCTGTTTTATACGCGTTGGCAACGGATTCGGCCATGGTATCTTCCCAGACGCACTGGGCCTGGTAAAACAAGTTAAATTCGCTTAGTTTAATTTCGCCGTGCGCCTGGTATCGGCCCTTGACATATTCCTTATGGGATTCGTTTGTCGTATCTATTTCCGCGGCGATTTGCGCGCGCTGTTCGGCGGACAGGGCTGTCAGGCCGTTTTTCCCGACAAAACTGACAATGTCCTTTGGCGCGTTAAGCGCCGCTATTTTTAATTTATTTTGTTTTGCGAATTCAAATATAGGCCTATAGAGGTTATAGTCAAAACCCCACCGGCTGTAGGCCTGCATGAAAGCCGCTTCGTCAATCGTGCCTTCAATGTAGCCGTCAAGAACGGACTGGTTGTTTCGTTCAAACATTTCCATGCCTATTACTATGTTCTTGTTCTTTTTGTAGAGTTCGCTTAAGACCTCGAACTGGGCGAGGTGGCTTTCCTGGTTGTCATGTATTTCCCCGACGAAAACCACGGGTTTTCCGTAAGCATCCGCGATTACGGACTTGAAATCCGTGAATTCATTGCGGGCGACAGAAAAAATACTGCCCACAAGCGGGCTGTCGCCGGCGGCCTGCCGGCTTTGCTGGTTCTGCTGGGAAAACGCGGCGCGTATGGCCGCGAGTTCGGATTCCACCACCGACAGGCGCGAGGTAAGCCTGTCAATAAGCTGTTCCTGCATGGCGCCGGCGTTCTGCAATTCATCGTTTTTTTTCTGCAGTAAATCTTTTTCACCGGACGCGCTGTCCAATTGGGCCTGAACCGCTTCTTTTTCCCGAAGGGTTTTCTCGTGTTCCTGTTTCGCGGTTTCCATGCCTTTCAACAGGCCTTCTATTTCCCTGCTTAGGTTTTCACCCCTTGCGTTAAGGGAAACGACGTCGCCGGTGGCAGTTGACAATTCATCGTTCAACCCGCGCATCTTAAGCATCGAAAAAACGTTTGCCCCGAGTGAGAACAAAAGCAATGTTGAAAGAAATACTGAAACAGTAGTAATATATCTGCTCATTATTTTGCCCCTGTGGTATAAAAAGGTGAAAAAGCAGGGACAGGAGAAAATCCTGCCCCTGCGTGGATTGGCTATTTAATTACATTCAATTTCCTGCCGACCTTTGTAAAGGCGTTGATGGCCTTGTCAAGGTGCGCCATTTCATGCGCGGCGGAAATCTGCGTTCTTATCCTTGCCTTATCCTTAGGCACAACCGGATAGCTGAACCCGATGACATAAATGCCTTCTTTGAGCATTTCATCGGCGAACTGCGAAGCAAGTTTTGCATCGCCGAGCATAACCGGCACTATGGGATGCACGCCGGGCACTATATTGAAACCGAGTTTGCCCATTTTATCGCGGAAATATTTTGTGCTGTTTTCAAGTTTGTCGCGCAGGGCCGTGGTTTTCATCAGCATGTTAAAAGTCGCGATGGCGCCGGCGCAAAGCGACGGGGCGAGCGTATTTGAGAACAGGTACGGCCTTGAACGCTGTCTGAGGAATTCAATGATTTCCGCGCGGCCCGTTGTGTATCCGCCGGAAGCGCCGCCGAGGGCCTTGCCAAGGGTGCTGGAAACTATGTCAACTCTTTTCAATACGCCGCAGTGTTCAGGAGTGCCTCTGCCCGTTTTGCCTATAAAGCCGGTTGCATGGGAATCGTCAACAAATACAAGGGCGTCATACTGGTCTGCAAGGTCGCATATCTTGTCCAGGGGCGCTATGATGCCGTCCATGGAAAATACGCCGTCTGTGCATATGACCTTGAAACGGCAGTTTTTGGCCTCTTCAAGCCGTGCTTTCAATTCATCCATATTGGCATTTTTGTAGCGGAATCTCTGGGCCTTGCTCAGGCGCACGCCGTCAATAATGGATGCGTGATTGAGTTCGTCGCTGATGATGGCGTCTTGTTCAAGATTGAAGATGTTTTCAAAAAAACCGCCGTTGGCGTCAAAGCAGGACGAATAGAGAATAGTGTCTTCGGTACCCATGAATTCACAGACCTTTTTTTCAAGCTGTTTATGGATATCCTGGGTGCCGCAGATAAACCTGACTGAAGACAACCCGTAACCGCGTTCATCCATGCCCTTTTTCGCGGCGGCTATAATCTCGGGATTGTTGGCCAGGCCGAGGTAGTTATTGGCGCAGAAATTAAGCACCTCTCCCTCTTTTACTTTGATATTGGCCTTCTGGTCGGAAAGTATGATGCGTTCCGATTTGTAAAGGCCTGCCTCACGGATTGCCGTAATCTCGTTCTGTAAATGTTGTTTAAGACTTTTGAACATAGCGGAAAATCCTCCTATTTTTACCTGTGTTCTATGTGTTTCTGGAACAATTCCAGGATGTTATTGTTAAAATTAACTTTTGCGAGTTCGCATATCTTTCGGAGCCTTTTCGCGATCATGTCCTGTGGGAAGAACAATTTCCTTTCAGGCGTAATATTGTTATCCTTAAAGACCTGCCATATCTTAAAGGCAATGTCATCTTTCAGGACGACTTTTTGACTGCCATACAGTACGAAAATAGGTTTTTCGCCGAAGTGAAAATTGCTTCCGGTAAGCGCGAACGCGTCACGTTCGGAAAAACCCTCCATAAGCAGGGTGAACAGCGCGAATATGAGCGAATCGTTTCTTTCAGCGCTGAAGAACAGTTTCTTGGCGTCATCGGGCCGGTTTGCGCTGTTGTGTTTAGGAGCAGGGGGCTTTTGTTGTACCGGCGAGTGCCGTGTTGCGGGCGTATGTTGGTGTGCCGGGTCATGCTGGTGCACGGGGGTTTGCTGGTGCGCATGCGCAAGCTGGTGCGCCGGGGCTTCCTGTTTATTATGGCTCGGCCTGGATTCCTGAAAACGCGTTCTCATCATAAGCCACTTATTATCATTGACATGTGTCTTAACTATCTTGAATATGCCGTCTATTTTCCCGCCTTTAAGGCCGCATTTCGCGAAATCGCCGGTAGTTTTCATTATTTCGCATTCGCCGCGGTCCCATATTTTAGCGTTCCCTGTGCCGTGGATGTTTTCCGTGATTTCGCCTTCAAAATCAAGCAAAGAAGACGGCTGGTCTTCCAGTTGGGCGCCGAAATTCTTGGCGAACCGGGCCGGAGACGGCTCTTTGAGAAAGGCCCATGACTTCAATGAACCGTTGTTTTCCATGCGCAAATCAAAGTGGACTTGCTTCGTAAAATGCTGGTGTATAACGAATCTTGGCATAATGTCTTAATATTTTACTTGTGTGATAAATTTTTGCAAGAAAAAGAGTATTCCGGATGAACGTTTTTCTGCCACTCCCTGCGCGGGATCCCTTGCATCGCTATAATATTAAGGAAAAGGGAGAAGTCACGAATACGCGAAGAACGATTGACGGGCAATTAGCCACGAATGAACACGAATACACACGAACCGTCTTCATTATCCGTTTTTCCTTCTTCATTCTTATCGTTATGCCGATAATAATGATATATGCTGTCAAATTTTGAGTATATTCCATTACGGATACTCCGGAAATTCGTATTTCGGAACCGGATTTTAGCGTTTGTACGCAAGGCTATGCCGTATTACGCCCCGAGTCAGAATGAACTTAATCCCGCACCGGTCATAGATAAATACATTGAATACTGCGAGGCCGCGGGCGTATCTGCGGCGGGTAGAAACATCCTTGAAATCGGCACAGGCGCGACTAATAGTACGGGCTATGAAATTACCGCGCGCCTGCGATGTTCTTACTGGGGATACGAACCGTTTGAGAAATTCAATGAGAAGCTTGATTGCGCCATGTTCAATTGCGTAAAAACCAGATATCCGGACGCGGAAAAGGGCAGGGTTATAAGAACGACAACGCTGGACACCATGCCGGAAAAGAGCATAGACGTGATTTTTTCAAATTCCGTGCTGGAGCACGTTACCGATACGAATGCCCTGATAGCGGGGTTAAAGAGAGTACTAAAACCTGGCGGACGCATGTTGCATGCCGTTGACTACAGGGATCATTTTTTCAAGTATCCGTTCCATTTCCTGCAATTTTCCCGGAGAACATGGGACAGATGGCTCAATCCGGGAGACCTGCCGAGGCACAGGATTTCGGACCATATGGAATTGTTCAGGAAAAACGGCTTTAGCGTTGAAGTAATCCAAAAGAAGAACGATTATCCAGCGTTTACCGCGATAAAGAAAAAAATACATCCGGAGTTTGCGGGATATACGGACGAAGATTTGGCATCAACGATCGGAGTGATATTTGTTAAGGGTTAAGGAATTACGAAGTAGGGGTGAACCTATGTGTTCACCCTGTTAAAGAGTTTAGGGGGTTTAAGGAGTTACAAAGTAGGGGTGAACCTATGTGTTCACCCTTTAAATCTTTGCCTTTTACGGAAAAGGTTATATAATATTAACGTCATTTTGAAAAATGTTATCTGCGCTATGGACGAACAAAAGAAACAATTTGATTTCGGCGAGAACTGGGACGAATTTTCCAGGAAGGCCCTTAATCCGGAGCGAGTGCGGCAGGCCCGTGATGATTTTTCAAAATTGCTTGAAGGCACGGAACTGCAGGGACGGTCTTTCGTTGATATAGGATTCGGCCAGGGATTGAGCCTGCTTGCGGCAACAGCTTCCGGCGCTTTCACTGTCGGATGTGACATCAATCCCAAGTGCAAAGAAGTGCTGGACGCGAATAGGAGATGTTTTCCGGAGGCAGAAGCCGCCTGCATTCCGGTGATAACGGGTTCAATACTTGATGACGCAGTTTTGAACAATATACGCGCCACCGTGCCGGGCGGGCAGTTTGACATCGTGCATTCCTGGGGCGTATTGCACCATACGGGCAATATGAAAAAAGCGATTGTAAACGCCGCTTCGCTCGTAAAACCCGGGGGTCGGTTTGTTCTGGCAATATATAACAGGCACTGGACCAGCCCTGTCTGGTTCATAATAAAATGGTTTTATAATATGATGCCGAAATTCGTGCGGAAAATAATGATATTGATTTTCTATCCCGTAATCTGGCTTGCTAAATATGCCGTGACAAAAGACGATCCGAAAAAACAGGCGAGAGGAATGGATTTTTATTATAATGTGATTGATTGGGTGGGGGGGTATCCGTACGAATACGCAAGCTTGGACAAAATAGAAAAGATGCTGGCCGGTTTGGGTTTTGCGCCGGTCAAAAAAATTCCCGCCCAGGTGCCGACCGGGTGCAATGAATTCGTTTTTGAAAAATTATAATGGCCGGTTTTCGGGTTTTGATGTCTTCATAAACTTTTTTTTGCGTGCAATTCAAGCACCGAGCCCACCCCTGTCAAATCAAGTATTTTGTAAACCGCGGAGCGTGTTATTCTGGTAAGTTTGCCTTTCAGCGAGGGTTTATGCACGTATTCCGCGTAAGAGCCGGAGTATTTTTCGCCTTTACGGTTGAAAATCATTTCAAGAATGGTTTCCGGAATGCCGAACGATTTAACTTTAATATGTTTAAAGCCATGTTTTTTTAGAAGCAAACCTACGGTTTTCCGGCTGAAGTACAGCAGGTGAATCGGCGGGTGATTGCCTATCCAGCGGTCTATGCCGAGGCGGATGGTAAACGAATTAACGTTCGGCAGGCCGGTGATAAAGACCATTCCGCCGGGCTTGAGGAGCGTATGAATGGCGCTGACATATGCCTGCGGGTCTTGCAGGTGTTCCAGCACGCTTCCCATATAGATTACGTCAAACGATTCTTTTTCAAGTTTTGCGTTAAAGAGCGGACATCGGATTATGTTTAATTGCCTATCCCTTTCAAGATTTGCGCACCAGTCGCCGGGGTCTATGCCTGTTGTCTGCCAACCCCGTTTTTGGGCGGCCTCAAGAAAAACCCCGGAGCCGCATCCTATGTCAAGAATCCGGCCTTTATTCTTTGAGGATTTTTCTATTGTTGCCAGACATCTGTCGCTTACCTGAAACTGCCATTCCGCGGATCCGTTAAGAACTTTCGGGGTATCAAGATAATCCGCTTTAAAAAAGTCGTTATATTCTTTTCCCTTGAGGTTGTAGGCGGCCTGCAGTGCTTTGTCTGAAGGCATGGGATTGGCAAAAATCATGCCGCAACAGCCGCATTTATCAAGATTCCATTCTTTTACCGCACGCCAGGTTTTCATATTATTTGCCGCGCAAACCGGACATTTGCTCAGGTTTGTGCGTTCAGAAATGGCAGATAAATCGTTCAAATTAAGATTCCTTCCAAGAAATAAACACTAATAATCCACCCACCATGATTCCCTTTGGGTGCAATTAGTACAGCCGGATTCGCTGAAAGTATGGAGTAAATGGTCTTTCTTTATTTTGACAAGCCGTTCGCTATAAACGGCGTCCTTGAAAGAAGTCGTCCGTAAATCGCATATCTCCGCTTTTGCCGTATGGTCAATACTGCACTTTTTAAGGCATCCCGTGGGAGTAATGCATGCCTTGATGAAAAGGATATGGCAGGGGTCCCGCGAGGTCTGGCTGTATTCTCGTGTGGAAAAATCGGTTTCAACCGAACCCGCAAAATTATGTTCGTCAATTATTTCTACTATGTCCGCAAAGCCTCTGAAAGTTTGGATGAAGAACCGCCTGCTGTGCAGATTTTCCGGCAGGGCAACCATGTTTATCCTGACAATCGGAATATCTGATTTTAATTTCTTTTTTAAAATACATAGAGATTTTATGTTGTTTACGGTTTTGTCATAATTAAGGCCTGCGCGGATTTTTTCATATTCCTCTTTTATTGCCGAATCAAAACTTATAGTCAGGCTGTCAAGGCCGCTTTTCAGCAGGTTTTCCCTGAAGCTGTCAATGAGCAGACTGCCGTTAGTGAACATGTGCACATAGGTATAACCGAGCTCTTTCGCGTATTTTATCTTATCAAAAATCAATTTGTCCAGGAGAGGTTCGCCGCCGGTGAAAACCATCCTGCGTATCCCCAGTTCGCGTCCTTCTTTTGCTATCCGCTTGAAAAGTTCATGGTCAATGAAATCGTTTCCCAGATGGACTTCCGGCGGGCACATTATGCAGTTGGAGTTGCATTTGTTGGTTATTTCAAATTCTATCACATTCGGCGCATTCATATACTGCGCGGATTTTTTTTCTATTATCTTATCATAAATATTTCGGTAGAACGGAAATTTCCGCATTCTTTCGCTCTGAATGATTTTGTGGGCAAGGTGATTGAGCGTTTTATTTTTTCGTATCACATCGTAAAACGCCTTATACAACCGGCTTTCAAGAAAAGACATAGAATTTCCTTGTTCTCAATGTTACTTATAAAAACTTAAGACGGACTCTATTATATAATCCTGTTCAGTATCAGTCAAATAATAAAAAAACGGCAGGCGGAGGAGCCTTTCGGTAATATGTTCAGTTACAGGAAGCGTGGCGCTTCGCCCGTTTTTGACGCCCATCGGGGAAGAATGCAGTGGGACGTAGTGGAATACAGCCTGTATGTTCCTGTCACGCAGGAATTTCATCAGCCTGCTTCGTTCATCCCTTGTACCGCAGATAATGTAGAACATATGGCCGTTGGATCGGCAATGCGGCGGTATGAAAGGGAGCTGTATTTTCCCATTTTTCTGAAGCGATTGCAATCCGGCATAATATTTATTGAAGATGCTTAGGCGTTTTTTAAGTATAGCGTCTCTGCTTTCAAGCTGGGCATAGAGATATGCGGCGTTGAGTTCGCTGAGTACATAACTTGACCCCACGTCCACCCATGTATATTTATCTACGAGTCCTTCCATGAATTTTTTCCTATTGGTGCCTTTTTCAAGGAGTATTTCAGCGCGGTCAATGAATTTTTCGTCGTTAACGAGCAGAGCGCCGCCTTCGCCGCAGGTGTAGTTCTTGGTTTCATGGAATGAATAAGTGCCCAGATGCCCTATGGTTCCGAGGTATTTTCCGTTGTACCTGGCATCAACGCCCTGAGCCGCGTCTTCAACGACATAAATATTGTGGTTTTGCGCCACACGCAGGATTGCGTCCATTTCAGCTCCGATGCCGGCGTAGTGTACGGCGTAAATTGCTTTGGTTTTCGGAGTTATAAGTTTTTCAATCATGGTTTCATCGATGTTCAGCGTATCTTTTCTGATGTCAATGAATACTGGGGTTGCCCCTCTGAGCACGATGGCGTTTGCCGTGGAGACGAACGTAAAGGACGGCACGATGACTTCGTCGCCAGGTCCGAGTTCGAGCAATATCGCTGACATTTCAAGCGCCGAGGTGCAGGACGTAGTTAACAGAGCCTTTTTAGCGCCGAAGTTTTTTTCCATGTGTTCAGTGCATTTTTTCGTGTAGAATCCGTTTCCGCACAATGCCTTTTTGTCGTAGATCGCATCTTTGATGTAATCCATTTCTTTTCCCGCAATGCAGGGACGGTTGAAATCGATAAAATTCATGTTTTAACTCCTTGTAACAGACTGTTTATCTGAAACTTTGCGTGCGATAATAAAAAATTCAACGCCTTCGGTTAAATGACGCTTCGCGAAACGGATATACGTATGGAATAAAATTCTGTAAAAAGGGTTTTTAATTCTTAAGAGCAGTTTGGTTGCGGTTGAGAAAGCGGTGGTTGATGACGCAAGATTTCTTTCATTTCTGTCAAACTTTGCATTGCCGTATTTAATCCGATGTTTGAGAATTTCCATCCACCACAGGCGCCTTATTCCAAGGGAGAGGAATTCGTCAATAATAAATCCGGAACTTTTCAGTTTTGAAACTATTTCATCAGCATTATATCTTCTGCAATGGCCGCAGAATTCATCAATACATGAAAAAATCCGTTTGTGGCCCGGAACCTGAAGGAATAAAAGCCCATCAGGTTTCAATAGCCTGCTGATTCCCGATAAAACCTCGCAATCGTTTTCCATGTGTTCAAGGACGGAATACAGGAAAACACTGTCGTATTTGGAGGCTGAATCGCCTTCCATTTTCATAAAGTCTCCGGTTATGTATTTTACGTTTGGATAGGGGAAGTTCTTCCGGCAAAATTCCACGGCGTTATTTGACAGGTCATAAGCGTTAAGCGACCGTAAATGGTTATGGATAAGCTCAATATTTCCGCCAAGCCCTGCGCCGATTTCCATGCCCGCAGGCTTCATGTCCGATTTCCCTCGCAGTTCATTAATCGCCCGGATTGTCAGGAAGTTTCTAACCATCGTATAAATGTTTAGATACTGATCCTTATCAGATTTAAGCATTTTTTCTGTTTTCATAGGGTCGGTATTTGTCCAAAACTTTTCATGTATTTAACAGCATCGGGGCCTTCGTTGAAGACAAGGTCGATAATGCTTACCGTATGCGCAAACGGAGGAAAAAGCTGGCTGTATTCCGGGTAGTCGGAGTAATCCATCCACGATAATTTGATGCTTTTTGCAATGAAGTCATCATCTTTTAGATAATCTTTAGCGGCAGGGCCTGAAAGGTATTCGGTAGCGCCTGCTTTTTCGAGCAGTTCCAAGACGCGCTCGGCTTTTTTATGGGTCAGATTATATCTTCTTGAATCATCAAAGACGGTTTTAATGCCCAGTATATCCGCGCTTATGGTTTTTATCATATGCTGATTTAGTTCGGAGAGGTTTTGCCATGTAGTATCCAGGTAAATTTTTTCAAAAAATTCTTTGTACCTGTTAAAATGTTCAGCATGGCTGTAATTCAGGCAAATCTTGTTCCAATGCTCTTTTTGCCAGGAGTGATCCGTCAGCGCAACCTCGCAGATAAGGCGTTTTTCGTTTGTTCCGCAGGGTATGGTCAGCCATTCTGGGCCGCGCGGAGTTTTTATCATGTTTCTGTTCCGCCAGTCGTTTTTCGTGTACTGGAGGTCGTCATGAAAAACAAACACATCAACCATGTTTATTATGTCAAAATACCCTTTCCAGGGCATGTAGTTTGATTGAATTATGGCTATTTTTTTCATAAAAGCAGGTTATATGGTTTTTAAGTGTTCGTTTATTATTCGTGCCGTTTGCCGGGCCTTTGCCTCATCATAGTATCGGTCGTTAAATAAATTTACCACCAAGGAATGCAATCCTTCCGCGTTTTTTGAGCGTCCTTTTGAGAAAATTCCATTAAGGGATGCGTAATGCGTGCTTGCAAAAAGTTTGCTTGCGAAGATTTTTGACAGCAATTTTTCTTTATGGGGAACAATGATGTTATATCTCCAGTTTTGAAATGCGGAATCCAGCTGGATATATTTTGGAAGGTTTTTGTTGTAGATATCGTTTATTTTCTTCTTTAGTTTTACAATTCCGGGAATTTCCCGATTAACCAAAATTTTGTATTTCGAAAATGAGATAGGCGGAATTCCATTATCCAGCCAACTTGTATCAGCATATCTGAATTTCTTCCCGGATTCCAGGGCTTTTTTGTATTTTTCCGTTAAATCATCCATGTCTTTCGGTTTATAAGCAAATCTTTTGGCTGTACAGTATTTATATTTTTCGGAAATAAATCCATATCCGCCGAAATTAATGTCTATGCATTTTGCGTAACCCGTACTGTTAAGTACAACATCCGCGCTTGTGTAGTAATGTCTTGTAAAATCAGGCATCGTAAGGCATTTGTCGTCAACTATCGTGATGTTTTTATTCAGCTGTTTTATTTTATTGAAAAACGTTTCAAAAGTTCCTTCAATTCCGTATGTCCTTACAAAAAATACGCCGGTATACAGGTTTCGGTTGCTTTTCAGTTTTTTTAAGGCGGTATTTTCATCCATGCACAGGGTTTTCAGGTTAATGTCAACGAATTCATAATTCACGCCGGCTTTTAAGAAAACCAGCGGCACAAGGGGACAAACGTTTGCCGGCAGCAGATATGTTTTAGACGTCCTGTTAGCGGACAGGAAATTAAACAGAATGGCAGACGCCCTTTTTTCATAAACTATCATGTCACATGAGCCTTAAATAGCATTTTTCATAGTCTTCGGACATCCTTGCGGCGGTTAATTTGCATAAATCGCTGTCGCAGAGAGACGTTTTTGAAGGAGGATATTTTTCAAGCAGGATTTTTGCCAGATTAGCGCATTGCGGGTTCACCAGAAATCCTTTTTGGTCCGAATCAATTACCTCTGCGACACTGCCGCAGTTATACGCGATAACGGGAATCCGGTATGCCAGCGCTTCATATATTACGACTCCCATGTTTTCATCCGAACAAGACATTACAAACCAGTCGGCACAGCTATAGAAATTGTGCAGGTCAGTCCGTCTTCCGGCAAATGTAATCCTTTCCCATATCCCCAATTCAGCCGCTAAACAGCGCAGTGCCTCTTCTTCGGGGCCTGAACCGACAATAAGCAAATGGAATGGCAGCTCGGGACGCGATTTTGCCAGCTTGTCCATCATGTATAAAAGTTCCTTTTGCCCTTTCGCTTTTATCATCCTTGCTATATTTAAGATAACCACCGCATTTGCGGGTATTTTTAATTCTTCTTTTATGTTCGTTTCGGCCTTTTTGACGTCTTGAACTTTTTCAGTTCCGATGGGAATGTATGATATCTTATCCTTTTTTATGTTGTGCGAAAGCAGGTATTCGTATTGTATCATGTCGGCTACAACATAATGCTGCGCTTTGAATATTACAGGAAAAATCTTGTTATACCAGTAGGGGAGTTGCTGTGGTATCGCATGTAGCGACAAAACAAGATTAAAATTCATGCACATTCTGAATACGGATAAAAGAAAACAACTGAATTGCAGATGCCCGTTAAAGATACCGTCCTTGTTTTTTCGTATTATTAGGAACAGTTTTATTAATATAGGCAATAAATTGTATCTGTTTTTTGAAAGAATGATTATTTTGTCTGCATAAGGCGAGAGTTTTTCGTAATAATTCCCTTTGCCCGCAAGCACTACGACCGTGCTTTCGGCGTCTTTCATGTATTTGCACAGTGAATATACGATTTCCTGCGCCCCGCCTGCGTCAATGTTGTCTATAACATGGATGATTTTATTCCGCATATTACCATTATACAAATACATTATGGCCTTGTCAATTTGTTATTGACTTAACTGCTCTTAATTGATATGTTTGTTATTCAATGAAAATAGGCTATTGGTTTTTAATAAAACTCATTCTTATCTGCGCAATTCTAACCGTGATGGTGTGGAACACGGACCTTGCGGGCATTCCAAGGCTCTTGGGCAGTATTGATGCCGGATTCCTTCCGATAGCTTTTCTGCTCTATTTCTGCATGTTCATTATAGGTTCCATAAGATACAAGGTTGTGCTAAACCTGCCCGTTAAACTGCGTATTCTTCTGCCGGTTTCCATACTTCAGAACATAACAAATCAATTCATGCCCGCCCACGCAGGAGATGTATCGTATATGATGCTGTTGAAAAAGACATCTGGAGTTACTTTAGGCAGGAGTTTCGCCTCTCTGTTGATGATAAGGCTTTACGACCTTATTGTAATCGGGCTTTTGCTTATCGCATCCACCATACTGCTTGACGGCAAAAGCGGGACTGTAATGACAATTTCCGTTGTTTCAGGCGTGTTTCTCGCGGTTCTACTGCTTGTTGTTTCATTGTTGATAAAGTATCTGGCAAAAGTAGTATCCGGGTTAAAATGGCTGGCGGGTTCGTTCGGGCTGTCAAAAGTATCGTTTGCAGAAAGGCTTATGGACGGCGCGGATGATACGGCGGATGCGGTTTCCGTGCTGAACAGCAGGCGAAAAGTAGCGGAGGCCTTGTTCTTAAGTTTCATTTTTTGGACCCTGCCGCTCACGATGTCTTACGTGATATTCACACATGTTTTTGGCTTGCCGGTAACTTTCTGCCAGGTGTTTTATTTGTACACAGTTTTGACTATTTTCAGCGTTGTACCCATACACTTTTTGGGCGGACTGGGAACTATGGATGCGGGTATAGCGGCATTACTGGTTATGTTCGGAATAATGAATAAATCCGACAGTATCGCCTTCAGCCTGTCATTAAGGATTATTTCGTATCTGTATGCGGCGATATGCATGCTTTTTGCGTTTTTGGCATTGAAGATAGAACGCGCGCAGAATACGGAGGTCGTTGTTGAAAAAATGTACGATGATGAACATCTTAATTCTTAAATCTTAAATTATTATGCCCTTTGTTATTCTTGTCTTAATATTAATACTGGGCTTTCTCCTGAAAGCCTCCTATATTTCCATTCCGCTGGAAAATAACGGCGCGGTGTTTCTGTACAATGCCAGATTCGGCAAAAAAGAATTAAATAGCGCCGGCCAGTGGCTTTTTGTGGCTGTCCTTGAATGGTTGTACGGGGTATTCTATAAAAAGGACAGCAACGATTACGCGTGGCTGAGAATCGCGCTTGCCGTCATGAACAGTATCGCGACAGTACTCGTATTTTTCATCGCCTGTTTCGTATGGAAAAATGATTACGCCGGACTTTTCTCTGCAGGACTCTTTGCCATTTTTGCTTCGGTGCCGCACCTTATTCCATGGTTTACAAATGCCGAAAGATTGAGCACTGTTTTCTCCTCAGCCGGCTTTCTCCTTATATGCCTTTCGTACGCGTCCGTATCCAACCCTTCATTTTTGGTGTTATCTGCCGGCGTTTCGTTCGGGCTCGCATTCCTGTCTAAAATACCTTCCCTCGCGGAAACCGGCGTCCTGTGCGCGGCGTTTCTGGTATTTTCCGCGAATATTACTAACTGGATATTGCTTCCAGCCGGATTCGCCCTGCCAATAGTTGTTCATATCATTATTGTAATATGCAAGAAAAGGAGTTATGAATACACCAAACTCTTCGCAGGACTCATGCGGTACAAAAGCGCCGATGTCTCCGTTGAACGCGGCTACCATACGAAATCCCGTCCGAAGCATCCGTCTTTCGCGTTTTTTGCGGATATCTTTGCCGGCTCCTCCATAGTCTGGATATTCGGTTTTACAACAATTATTGCCATAATCATAAACGGGTTGCGGTCGCCTGAGTATGGTCTTCCTGTTTTATGCGTAGCCTGGTTGTGCGGGGCGTTTTTGGGAATTACGGTCCAACGCGTATGGACTCCCGGCCATTGGACTGCCGTTATGCCGCCCCTGTGTGTGCTCGCCGGAAAAACCGCAAACGACGCGTTCTTTGTGTTATTTCACAGTACCATGCCATGGTATGGCTCTGCAGATATATATATGGGAATTCTCGCGGGAACGGTAGTAATTTTCGGCATTGCCATGGCAATCATTACATCCCGGGACCATTCGTGGGGCGCAAAATCAAGAAAACCCTTCCAGTCGGATATTCTAAAAATAGGAAATTATATAAAATCCATTACCAGAGACGGGGATTATATTATGGCATGGGGATGGCATCCGCAGGTCTATGTCTTTGCAGGCAGGCCTTCGGCAGTAAGCGCGCATTTATTCTATTGCCATGCCCCTTATCAGGAAAAAGTCACCCCTGAATGGCGGGATCTCCTGTTGAAAGGATTTCTTCGTTCCCATCCGGCATTGCTGGTTGTTGACGATAAAACCTTCCCATTTAACCTTATTACAAATATTATAGGAGCAAAATTTATTCTTAATAAGGAAACTCCAAGGGAATTAAAGACATCAATTTATAAAATAATCTACGACCCGTCCGTGCCTTGCCCTGATGAGAATGCCGTTGATTCCGTCTTGTCTGAAAGAATCCGCTCCTTATTTGCCGCGGCTGAAAAGGACGTTGCTGAACACAGATGCCACATCGCTTATCCGGTTTTACTGGCGTTAAGGAATGTCAGCGCGGAAAGGGAAAAAATAGAATCAATGCTTGATGATATAAATCTAGGTTGGAAATTCCTTCCGGAAGAACACGGCGTCCTGCCGGATATCGCCTGT
Organism: Planctomycetota bacterium; assembly: GCA_016220095.1. GTDB lineage: Bacteria > Planctomycetota > MHYJ01 > JACQXL01 > JACRIJ01 > JACRIJ01. Next base: position 20,398 of record JACRIJ010000095.1, read on the forward strand.
AAGGTTGAGACCGGCATTGCCCCGGATGGCGGCAGGTTCGCGTCTCTTAAAGAGGTCGGACAGGAGATTTCCCTGAACAGCAAATACGCGCCCTTGAAAGAGGCTGAACGTTTCGCTGAATCCATATCCAAAAAAAATTATGACGTTGTTTTTGTGTTTGGTACAGGCCTTGGTTACCAGATAAAGACAATCCTTGATAAAATGCCTCTCTCAACCCAGGTTATCGCCATAGAACGCAGGCGCCAGATATACGACGCTATGAAATCCGTAAACAATTTTTCCGAAGCCATTAAATCCGGACGTCTCAAGATATTCGTTTCACTGAACCCTGCGAATACGGAAATGGTATGCCGACAGGTGTTGCGGCCGGTCAGCGGTTCCGACGTCCAGAACGCGGATTTGCAGGACACGAAAAACTTTCTTTTCCTCGTTTGCTCAAATACGGCCTCAACGCAGATGGACACGCAATACTACGAACAGGCAAGGCAGGTTATTTTCAAATACTATACCGGACAATAATACGAAGTAGCGAGTAGCGGGTAGCGAGGGCTGGATGGACGTAGTAGCGAGTAGTGACCAAAAACCTAACGACAACGACTAATGCGAATTAGCCACCGAACGCGCCGAATACACCGAACGTATGAGGCGGATTTACCGCGATTGGTAAGCCCCTAATACTTTCGGTGGGTTTGGTGATTTCGGTGGTTAGTTTTCATGTAATCTTCTGTGTTTTTACGCGGAAGTTGAGGAATTAGACTTTAATGAACAGAATACCCATATTATTCGTCAGCCATTCGGGCGGCAAGGCGGGTGCGGAAAAATCCTTCATACAGGCGCTTTCCGTCATTGACCGCGATAAATATGACGTCCATATCGTCATACCTTATAAAGGCTGGCTGTCGGAAACCGTGGAATCCATGGGATATACTGTTCATTATATAAATATGCCCTGGCTTATAGCCGGCGACCTGAAGATATTCAATTTCGCGCACCGCCTCGTCAGGTCTTTTATTTCCGCAATAAGAATATGTTTTCTTCTGAGAAAAACCAAATGTCGGGCAGTAATAACAAATTCGTCCGTTCTGTTCGCGCCGGCAATAGCCGCGTATCTGTATGACCTGCCGCATATATTCTTTATAAGGGAACTTTACAGTAAGAACAGGCATCTTATGTTCATGCTGGGCCACCGTACGGCATACTACCTGATGGGATACCTTTCCAATAAGCTTATATGCGTTTCTTCTGCTGTAATGAAGGACCTGCCGCTGACCCTGCAAAAACAAAAAAGTATTGTCATACTCAACGATATTTCAGACGATTTGTTGAGAACGTTTTCCATGACAACCGAAGAGACAGCGGCTGTCAGAAGCCAATATGGCATTGCTGAAAACGATTTTGTCGTTTCCGTGCTCTCCACCGTTTACCCGCATAAAAGGCAGGAAGATGCCGTAAGAGCCTTGCATATCGCCTGCAAACAGGACCGCAATATCAAATTGCTTATTGTCGGCAGTGGAAGCCCCCAATATATTGAATACCTGAAAAAACTTGCCGTTGATTTTAATATAAGCGCCAATGTTGTATTTACGGGGTTTCATACTTACATAAGGCAGTTTTACTGCGTATCAAACACCGTTCTGTCTTGCGCGGACGCGGAACCTTTCGGCCTGACCATGCTGGAAGCCATAATACTCGGGAGGCCGGTAATTGCGGTAGCCGAAGGCGGTACTTTGGATATTATAAAGGACGGAGTCACCGGTTTGTATGTGCCTCCCCGTTCGCCGGAAAAAATCGCGGAAAAAATACTTTTCCTGAAAAACAATCCGCTTGCGCTGGTGGAGATGTCGGTTAATGCGAGAAGGTCTGCATTTGACAAATTCTCGCCCCAGGTTTTCGGGGGGAAAATTAATAGTATAATAAATTCCGTCGTGAAAATATAACGGCCGGGAATCGAGGTACGAAACCCGAGATTCGTTTAAACGAAATTTGCCACGAAGACACGAAGTCTCGAAGACTTTCGTAAAAACGCCGAACATAGCCGAAACCAAATCCTTCCTTGTGACCAGCAGGGAGTCCCGATCAAAATATCGGGAATGGGAGGCGGTTTGGGGGGAAGATGATACAAAATTCATTACCCCTTAGCCCCGTAACCCTTAAACTCTTTAATAGGGTGAACACATAGGTTCACCCCTACTTCGTAACCCCCGTAACTCCGTAACCCCTAACCCTTTAACCCCTTAACCCCGTATGTCTATACTTAAATGTCTTATTATTCTGCTTATAGGAACCGGCTTTTTTGCCAAAATCCTTAAAAGAACCTCAAAAAGGCATTTGCCGGTTTCTGAACTGCTGGAACTCTCCGCGGCCTTTGCCCTTGCAGGATTCACTCTCCTTACCATAGTGCTCGCATTTGCGGGTATTTTGTACGAGAGCGTTATCTGGATTATTGTTGCGTTAATGGCAGCGGTTTCTTTCAGGGAAATTCCCTTGCTCGCTAAACAAACGGCAGGGGCCGTTGTTTATAAGATTTCAAATGCCGGTTGGTTTGAAAAAACGTCACTGCTTATCATTTTCGTAATGGTTTTTCTAAGCGCCGTACTGTGGTTCCAGCCGGTTGTGGAAAAAGACGCCTTGATGTACAAGATGTCCGCGCCGAAACTTTTCGCCGAACACCATGAAGCGCTTTTATCCCCCGATTTATCCATGGCATATAACCGCTGGGGCGCGATTTTCCTTACAACTCTCGGCACCGCCGCAGGCGGCGAATCCGGCGCCTTTTTCTTCACGAACATTGCCGGCCTGTTCCTGCTCCTCGCAATGTATAATTTCTTCAGGCAGGAACGCCTGAGAATGCTGTGTTTGCTTGGAACTGCTGTTACGCCGCTTTTATGGTGGAACCTTTCCTGGCACGCGGACGATGTGGCGCCGGCATTATATACCGTACTGGCGCTAAAATACTTCAAGAATTATCTTGAGCGCCGTTCGGTTTTTGACGCCGTTGTCTTTGGGATATCGTTTGGCTTTGGCATTTGCCTGAAATACGTGCCTGTTTTTATGGCATTTCCGTTCCTGTCAGTATGGGCGTATTATTTTCTGAAAAGCAGTGAACGCAGAACAATGCTCCAACACGCCGGTCTTGCAGCCGCTATAGCTATAACTCTTAATTTGCCGTTGTGGATTGCGAATGCCGCGCAATTGGGCAATCCGTTTTTTCCATTCTTCGGAACAGGCACGGGCGAAGTCGCGATGATGAGCACCGGTGAAGCGGCAGAGGCCTTTGATATACGCCCTCAAGATACCGGCTATGGAGCCGCTTTCACGCTTTTCTTCAAACTCAGCACGTATCATTTCCGCTGGGGACCGTTCGTACTGTTCGCTTTGCCGCTGATTTTGCTTTTTTACAGAAAGATTCCTGCCTGTGAAAAAGTTATGGGTTTCTGTTCAGCCGTTGCGCTGATATTGCTTTTCGCCATGCTGGCTAAAGCCGGTGCCGCCCTGGATATTTTTTATGCCATAGCGCCTGCCGAATACGCATTCGGGTTCTATCTCGGTCTTATTCCGCTGGCCGCAAGATTGATGGACATTGCGCACGAAGAATTCAGCCGAATCGCCCGCGTGGCCGTCAAGGCCGCGTTGCTCGGATTGCTTGTGTTTTGCCTGACAGCGCTTGTATTGAAAGTCAATTTCATTAAATTCAAGGTAATAGCGGGATTGGCGGACAGAAATGCCTACCTAATAAAAGAGACTTATACTTACAAGGCCGCAGGCATAGTGTCTTCAAGGAAACAGGAAATAACAAATCTGCTCGTCCTGGACCCCGAATGTTATTTTTTTGACGTGCCGGTGGTTTATTCGGCGGGAATGCTGAGGAACATTAGATGGGAATCCTTCAAATCGGAACAGGATTTCCAAGGCATGCTCAGACAGAAGAACATTTCGCACGTGCTTTTCAGCAAACGCAAATCCTTTGAAACGTTTTTTTCAAGAGACTTTTTTGAAAAGCATCCGGAATACCTGAAAGACGATATGGAACTATTATATGAAGACAGCAAAGTTATTTTATTTAAATACAATGAGGCGGTAAAATGAAAACCAAAACGGCATTTGAAGTTTTTTTCGTCCTGTGGATATGCGCGGTCATGCTTTATTTTTCATTGGATTTCTGCAGGTATTCCAGCCTCAAGCCGGTTTTCAGTTTTTTCTCGCGCTTTTTGCCATTTATCTGAATGTTTTTCAATTTGATATATGCAATTTAAAATTACAATCAATGTATCGCCTCAGTAGAGGTGGCATTAAAGGACGTTAGTAGCCCAGCCATTTATGGCTGGGGTATGAAAAACTGAGAAATATGGAGGGCATTCATGCCCTTAACATAACGCCATGAATGGCGTAAGTATTAGGCTTTTGGC
>JACRIJ010000091.1 GCA_016220095.1 Planctomycetota bacterium
GCTTACGCACCGAAGCCCGCCTTCGCGCACCTGCGTGCCAAAGCACTACGGTGCGTAGGCACGAAGCCCGCTTCGGTGGGCGTAGGAAGGTGCTTCAGCACGCAGGTGCGTGCAGGCAGGCTCCGGCGCACAGGTGCGGCTATGCCCTGTACCAAAGTGAAGCGTTTGGTACAGGGTGCGCTGCTTTATTGTCTCGGATCCCGTACCCGGCTCCCGGAGTTCGGTTCTATTGGTCGGTAAATTTGACCTTAGCGCATATTTTATCAATATCGGATTGTTTCAGTATATCCGATTCGCGTAAAATTTCCAGTGAATTTATATCCCCGTTCATAGAGCGGAATTTGACTATGGCGCGGGCTTTTTTTTCGCCCATGCCGGGCAGTAAGTCCAATTCCTGCCACATGGCGGTGTTAATGTTTATTTTTGACAGTCCGGTCAAATCGTTCAATGATGAGTAATAATCGTTGTTTTCATTCGGAATCAATACGCATAAAAGCATCGCCGGCGCTATTACAGCTGTTATTATTGCGATTGTTCTTAAGTGTTCGTTATGCATAAATGCTTATTTCCCGCAGGGTTCGGCCCGCGGCTGCAGTCTGCCATTCACTGGCCACTACGCGTTGACGATATATTTCGGCATATATCCGTGCAGTACTGCTATTATATTATCCGCCGCGGTCAGGGACATGGTTTCGCGGGTCTTTACAGTGGCGCTTCCTATATGCGGAAGCAATACGACATTCGGCAGATCAATCAAATCTTTATGGATTGCCGGTTCAAATTCATAAACATCCAGGCCCGCGCCGGCAATTTTCCGGTTTTTTAACGCCCATACGAGGTCGTCTTCTTTTATAATAGGCCCTCTGCCGGTATTGATAAGATAAGCCGCGGGTTTCATTATGGAGAGTTCTTTGCGGGTGAGCATGTGCCGGGTTTCCTGAGTTAAGGGCGCATGGATGCTTACAAAATCAGATTCTTTAAGCAGTTTTTGAAGGGTTGTTTTTCTTGCTCCTGTACGGGCCTCAAAGTCTTTTTTGCGCGCATGCGCGGTGTAAAGTATTTTCATGTTAAAGCCGGCGGATTTTTCCGCGACTGACTGGCCGATTTTGCCGGCGCCGATTATTCCGAGTGTCTGATGGTGGATGTCTGCGCCGCGGAAGAGCATAGGCTCCCAGCCCTTGAACAAGCCACGGCGCGTGAAGTCATCGGATTCTATGATACGGCGCGCGCAGGCGAATATCAACGCCCCTGCCAATTCCGCAGTGGCGTCCGTAAGGGCGTCAGGGGTATTGGTTACCGTGATTCCGTTTTGAGCGGCGAATTCCAGGTCAATATTATCCGTGCCTGCGGCGAGGTTGGAAATGACTTTTAAGGCCGGCAATCCTGCGGTGATGACATCGCGGTCAATTTTGTCTGTCAGCAGGCATAGGATGGCATGTTTGCCGCGGATATGGCGAAGCAATTCTTCCTTAAGCGGTCTGCGGTCTGCGTTGAAGATATCAACACTGCATCCGTTTTTCCTGAGCAGGGCAATCCCCATCTTTGGTATTTCCCGTGTAACAAAAACCTTGAATTTCATACATAATATTATACAATTATAGAAGATTTAAAGCAAATGATAAACGTTAGCCACAGAGCGCACAGAGAATGCTGAAATCATCCTCTGTGAAGTGCCGTCTCAGTGAAAGAATTATAATATAATAATATTCTGTAGAGACACGCGATCGCGTGTCTCTACAAAAAGCTGTATTTGGTTTAAATGAAATTGCGATTTTCACTGAGGCATTTAAGAAGTCTTATGATTAGGAGTAAAGTCTGCCGCCTTGTTTATTGATGAGCAGGAGAAACTGCTTTGGTGGTACAGGAACTTATCCCGGGTGGATTACAGCATACAGGGCTGGAAAAAGCATAAGGTTTATCCGGACTTTATTTTTTCGGAAGCAGGCGCCAAAAAACGGAATAATTACAGCAAGGTATTTGTCGTTGAAACGAAGGGTCTTCATTTGAAGAACGAAGATACCGACTACAAACGCAGTGTGCTGGAATTATGCAATAAACTCGGCAAGGAAAAGGACTGGGGCGAACTTAAGCTTGAATTTGATAAACAGAGGTTTGAATTCCACGTTATTTCCGAAGAAGAATGGCGGGCCAGGATAAGCGCATTGCTTATATGAAGGAGTTTTGACGATGTCTTTGGAAATGTATCTTACATTCTTAGCATTGGTTGTTGCAGTATATAGCATACTGACACAGACGCAGAAATCTGCGCTTGCGATTTTTTTTCCAAGCAGATGTTTTGTGGTAGTTATGATTTTTTCGTTTCTTGTAAGTTTTATGCCATACCTGTTTATTTTTTGGGGTTACACGCTTTGTTTTAAATGGAAGCATTTAATAGAGTTGATTGCCTTTATTCCTCCATTCGGGATTGTCGTATACGGCATTGTTTTTTATTTTAGGGCAAGACTGGGTCCGGGAAATTTTGAAGAATTTAACGATTTTGTCAAGGCAAGCCTCAGGGAAAATTCTTTTGACGAATTAAATAGGATTGTTTCCAGGAATAAGACACGCATAAGTGATTTGTCAAAAAAAACTTTGCTTTTAATGTATGATTCTCGAATTGTCAGCAATTTTTTAAGGGCAGATACATGGTTTCCTTTGGAATTGCTTGGCGATGAAAAGATGTTAGAAAGCCTTGGACAACAGCTACATATCCCTGTGGATACTACTGTCAGGGAAATGTTTAAATTAGAGTCTTCCCCATTACATGAAGCAGTTTTTAATTCTTTTGGTGGTAAAGAACGAATTTGGTACTCTCACGAGTCAAAGAAACTGAATGAACTAACATTTCAGAATCCTGAATGGTACACGAAAACATCTGCGGATTATACATTGCTGATTGTTGCCTGTGAGGCAATTAACTCCGGCAGATTAGATGAGATTTATAACCATAATGGCCGCAGTTATGAGTGGAGGCAGGGAAAAAGTTCAAGGGCGAATTGCCCTATATGGCTATCTCTAAAAACGCAGGTACTTGCAATACAGGAAGGAATTGCGAAAAATTCCAAGCCTAATTATTGTGTTTCAAATCTTGCGGATTTGTTTCATGTTATACTCCCACATTCAAAATACGATCCTATGGTTTGGAAAGACGAGATGGCAAATCCGGAGTTTCCTACTCCTTACGCTTACTTGTTGTATGAGATATGCAGTGATTATAATATGTTGTCCCGAGATTGCATTTGCAAATCACATAGTGGTATAAATAGGAGTCTTGGAGTAAATGCTGATGATTTGGCGCAAAGCTGGACACGTTGTATAGAGTATATTTCCAAGCAATATAATAAAAATGTCGGTCAGGATTTTCAGGAGCAAATAGTAAGGCAATATTTGGAGTTTATATTGCAATTAAAATTTGCCTCGTATGAGATATTGCCGGATAGAAAAACTCAAGGTTTTACCGATGAAGCTACGCTTTTTTTGAACAAATTAAAGTTCAAATTAAAAATGTCAGATTATTTAAGGAATGTAATAATGAAAGTGGCTGATACAATAGACTATACCCATTACAATCATCAAGAAGGCAAGGATTGGTTATTAGCTTCTATTTCAGCAAAGGCCTCCTAATCTCTTAACGAAGGAGGCAGAAAGAAAAATAGAAAATGAAGATGGCTAACGTCTAACTCCGTAACTCTTAAACCCCTCAACATAGTAACCCCTAAACTCCTAAACCCCGTATCCCCTAAACCAGTAACCTCCAATGCCTGAATTAAATGCGTCAATAATAGTCCTGCTTGCGGTATTTATCCTGATAGCCGTAAGGCAGGTCTTGAGGATAAAGCTTCAGATATGGCACATCATGCTTGCCGGCGCCGGCGCCGTGCTTGTTGCCGGAGAGATTACGCCCGTAAACGCGGTAAAGGCGATTGATATTGACGTAATACTCTTCCTGTTCGGAATGTTTGTTGCCGGAGAGGCGCTTCATCAGAGCGGTTACCTGTCGCATCTTTCTTATAAGATATTCAAAAGGGCGGGCAGTATTGACCATCTGATATTGCTTATCATTATCGTTATAGGCGGTTTATCGGCTTTCCTGATGAACGATACTCTCGCCATTATCGGCACGCCGCTTATGCTTTATTTCAGCCGGGCGCACAAAATCAGCCCCAAGATTCTGCTTCTCTGCCTCGCCTTTGCGGTTACTACCGGAAGCGTGCTCAGCCCCATAGGCAACCCGCAAAATTTATTGATAGCTATCAATGGAAATATCCAAAATCCTTTCGTAACTTTTTTCAAATACCTCGCAATACCGACTTTCATCAATCTTTTACTTATTTATGCGGCGTTGAAATTGTTTTACAGGGAACATTTTCATGACGAACTGCTTAATCATTATAAAGAACCCATTGAAGACAGCGGCCTGGCATTTTTGTCAAGGATTTCGCTTATTATTACGGCAGTGTTGATATTGGCCAAGATACTCATCGTATCATTTGGCGTGAAATGCGATTTCCGGTTGACATATATAGCCCTTGCGGCCGCGTTTCCCGTTGTAGCCTTCAGCCCGAAAAGATTCATTGTGCTGAAAAATATTGATTGGGGCACGCTGGTTTTTTTTGCCGCGATGTTTGTATTGATGCGCGGTGTGTGGGATACGGGTTTCTTCCAGGAAATTATGGCGGAAATGAAGTTAAATGCGGCGTCTCTGACAGGCATACTTTTCATCAGCATAGTGCTGAGCCAATTTATATCCAATGTGCCGTTGGTTGCTTTGTGCCTTCCGATGCTGATAACAGCCGGCGCAGGCGCTAAGGAGATGGCCTCACTCGCGGCCGGAAGCACCATTGCAGGCAACCTTTCCATACTCGGGGCCGCAAGCAATGTCATTATAATTCAAAATGCGGAAAAACAGGGCAAGACGCTGACTTTTTGGGAATTTATCCGCATCGGCCTGCCGCTTACATTGGTTCAGGCGTTTGTTTACTGGCTGTTTCTGAATATACTGTAAGGACTCTATACAATAAATATACTTTTTAATTATTATTTAGCGATCATTACGGCAGGAAGGAAGAAAACGGAGAAGGAAAACGGCGTTCGTGGCCAGACACCCGAGATCAAGGCACTGGATGTTGGATTTGAGTATTGTCTTTTAAAAAAGGTGGCCTGCAGAGATTGTGTGACTCCGCAGGCCGTCCTTTTTTTACAGGAGAGTATTGCCGAAGCCGTGACTCCACCTGTATGTGCGTGTAAGAAGGTGTATGTGTAATGTTATATAAGCAAACTCTGTGCCAAAACGCTATGACTTTGCGTTATATTCATTCCATAACATCTTAAGTTTCAATATGTTATACCTGCAAACAGAACATGGAAAAGCCGTTGGCAGTGCCTGAAATATAAAGGAACTTTTTTGTTACAAAATGTCAATTATATCTTACGTGTCAGGAGTTCGGGCGTTATAGGTTTAGGGTATAAAGCAATAGAGCCGGCCCCTCGTGGTAAATAGTCGAAGTTGTTAAGACGTACGACCTACGGAAAAAACCGCAAAGAGCGTAAAGCGACGCAAGCCGCGTATCGCCGTGACAAGTTTACCCTGCCGCAGTACTAAGTGAAGCGAAGTAAGTGCAACGAAGGGCAGTAATAGCACGTCCTTGGCGTTTTCATGGCAAGAGAACGTTCATAGACGGTCCTTACTTCTTCGTAATACGCCGTCCGTAATCTTTTAATCTTAGAATCTTTGAATCTTATTTCCGGTCTTTATCAGCCGTTTTATAAAACACCAAGTATGGTTCTTAGATTTTTTTCCCGCGTTCTCTTCCGGCATTTCCGCGGGGTTTGTTGACATGGTATCAGCGCTTATAGAATTATCGTCTAAATCCGCATCGCCGGAGTTTATCGTAATCGTTAATTCTTTTTCAATATAATCCTGATTGCCCGCAGTTGCCCTGGCGGTAAAAATAAACTGGCCGGCGAGAGTCGGTATTCCGCTTAGCGTTCCGCCTGCCGTTTCCAGTATCAAGCCGTCCGGCAATCCTCCGGCGGTTATGCTCCACGTATACGGCGCAGTTCCGCCTGTTGCGGTTAGCGATGCAATATAAGCAGTTCCAACCTGTCCGTCAGAAAGGCTCGCTGTTGTTATATTTAATATTTCAGGCGTTGCTGGGATGTCCTGTATTACTATGGAAAAGCCTTTTGAAGCGGACAGGTCGTTGATTTCTATCACGGTGATTGTAAAATCAGAGACGCCTGAATTTGAAGGAGTGCCGGTTATCTTGCCTGCGAGGCTGTCCAGAACCAGCCCATTTGGCAAAGCGCCGGCAGTGACCGAATAGAAATAGGGCAGGCTTCCGCCCGCAGTTTCAATAGTTGCGGAATAAGGGATTTCTTTGGTCCCTTCAGGCAAGGTGTCCGTGGTGATTCCTATTATCTTAAGGATGTAATTTTCAGATACTGCCTTATTATTCGCGTCAGTTACCTGTATGGTCAGGGCAGTGTTGCCGGGCACGGCTGTTGTGCCGGAAATATTGCCTGTAGCGCTGTCAAATGAAAATCCAGCCGGTAATGTTCCGGACGTTATGACCCACGCATAAGTTCCAACGCCGGATACGGCTTGCAGTGTTGTATTATAAGCAATTCCGGTCTTGCCTCCGGAAATTGTCACTGTGCTGATGCCGAATACGTCTATCGTGTAGGTTTCGTCAAATGCCTGTAAATTCGCATCTGTAGCCCTTATAGTGAAGATGAAAGTTCCTGGCGTATCAGCAGTTCCTGAGATGACTCCTGTAACGGTATTTAACGCTAATCCATCCGGCAGGGAGCCTGATATTATGGCCCACGTGTAAGGCGTGACTCCGCCCGTTACAGTAATAGCCTGGTTATAACTGCCGCTGTTCTCAATGTAAGGCAGTATCAGTGTGGTTATGCCGTATACATTCACGGTAAATGATTTGCTGTTTGAGGCGAATCCCTCGTTGTCTTCTGCGGTCAGGGTGAAATTATAAATTCCAGGCGCGGTTGGCGTGCCGTAAATCAATCCGCCGTCGAGCGTAGACGCCGTTGATAGGCCGGGCGGCAATGCGCCTGCGCTCACGGTCCAGACATATCCCGGTGTGCCGTTTTCAACAACGAGCGTTTCCGAATAAGCTGTTTCCGCAATACCGGATGCGAGCTGGTCTGTGGTAATGACTACAGGATATTTGACAGCAACTTCCTGCAGTATGGGCGTTTTGGTTGTATTCGACGTGCTAAGAACGGCCTTCCATTGGAGAAATTGACCCTGTGGAGATGTTATGGCTGTGCCGGCGGGATTTGTATAAGCGGACGACCAGCCGCTCCAGGTTTCATCAGGTATCGCAGTATTGCCTGTGCGGGTTTGCAATACGATGTCCGTGTCGGCCGGGCTGATTTCTATCCATTCAATAGTTCCCCAGAGCGCGCCTGAAAAAGAGGAATCAATCACCTTTGATGTGACAGAGCCGGTTGATTTATATGCCGAACTTTCATCATAAGCAGAGCCGACAGCAAGTCCCCACCAGTCATTATTGGCAGGGACCCAGTCGTATTTATCTATTGACCAGACGCCTGAATCGTATCTTACAATCAGGCAATTGTCGTCACCTGCTATTCCGTAGATTTCATTTTTACCGTCATTATCGCCGTCTTTGATTACAATTTCAGATAACGTATTAGATACAAAAGTATTCTCATAAAAGATTACCAGTGTTTTGTCCCACGTTGAACCGTTCCATTTGAACTGATAAATGTTTATATTGGGATTATCTCTGCCGACAAAATATACCTCATTAAGGTCATCTTCATCCATGTTTCCGATGCAGACACTGCCGCCGCTGGTGGATGCAGCCGTGATATCGCCCATTTCATCGCTGATCCAGGACGAGGAGCCGGAATCCCACGCATATTGGTATGCCTTTAAGATGCCCGTATCTTCTACTGCGGCGTAGATTTCTTTTTTTCCGTTATTATTTCCGTCGCCGACGGCAAAACCCAATGATTCGGTTTCATCAGCGCTTCGGATTACATCGCCTGGAATTGTTTCGTCCCAGGACGCGCCGTTCCAGGCATAGCGGTAGATTTTGCCTCCGGGCCAGACGTCATCCTGCACATAAAGCTCGTTTAATCCGTCATTATCGGCATCAACTATTATGCCGTCAATCGCCGCGTAGCATGTTGAAGGAATTACGGTTTTTACCCAGTAGGAATCAACGTATTTAAACATTACTATCTCAGGCCCTTCGCCCCAATTGAACACGAAAACCTCATTGAGTCCGTCGTTATCGGCGTCGCCTCCGGTAATTGACCAGCTGAAGCCTCCGGCCGGCCCAATGGAGGTTTTTACCCATTTCGTTCCGTCAAATTCAAACTGAAATGCCGCTCCTCCTTCATGTTCCGAGTAAACCTCATTATACCCGTCATTATCGCCGTCGCCTATCCATATACTGTCGGCATCGGCTCCGGTATAGCCGAGCATGACGTACTGCCATTCTAAACCGTCCCATTTTACCCTGTAAACGGCGTCAAAGTTTGCCCAATCCACGAGGTAAACGCTGTTTATGCCTGTTACGGCCAATTCAACCTCACCGCTGTTTTTAAGGACATTTACATCAGATACGTCTTCTAAATCCGATTGGGACGTATGAAATGCCGCCAAGGTTTTCTCGTATTCTATGGTGACGCTGTTTAATATTGGCGTTACGGATGCTATGCCGGTTGTCAGCTCTGCCTTGTATTGCACGTACCTTGCTTTTTTATTGATAGAGGAACCTGACGCGTTAGAAAGTACTGCGGCGTCAGACCAGTTATCCCAGAGTGTTCCATTAGCGCTGGCCCGGACCTGTAGCGTAATATTACAGCCCGGCGGCAGGACTGCATCCCATGTCGCCTCAGTGAACCGGACTATCTCATTGCAGTCATATATGGATGATTCAATGCTTCCGGACGCCGCGTAACCGGTCGTATAATACTCATACCAGTTATCAATCCCCGGTTGGATAGTATATGTTTTTTTCAGCGCGGACATGTATACCATGCCGTGGCCTGAAAATCCGGCTGTTGTGGGCGTTGGAGATAGGTCAACCCACGTATTGCCTGCAAGGTCGTATCCCCATGTCTGGGCAGAGTTAAGAAGAATTATTTGGCCGGCGTCTTTATAATAAACTATGGGGCCCTCATGCATGCTGACGGGCGGGTCGGCTGAAGGCGATTTGTTTGTCCAGACGTTTGACGATGTATCAAACGACCATGTTTCAACTAAATCATTATCATTTTCATCGGTGCCGCCGAAGATATATATTTCGTTCGTGCTATCTATGTAAGTTATTCCGAAATAATACCGTCCTGACGGCGGATTGGTTGTGGTCAGGAGTGTCCACGTGTTTTGGGTGTAATCATAACTCCAGGTTTCATCAAAGGCGCTTACGTCATTATCATATCCCCCGAACAGGATAATCCTGTTGTTTTTAGAGTCATAAGCCATGCCGTGCGCATAGCGTTCGGAAGGCGAATCAACAGGCGTAACCTCTGTCCACGTATTATTAAGGGTATCGTATATCCATGTGTCGGCCAGAGGCAGGCCGGAAGACCAGTCCTTGCCGCCGAAAAGAACTACTTTTTGGTTAAAGGAGTCATAAATCATGGAATGGCCTGTTCGCCTGGACGGCGGGTTAACAGGATTCATTACGGCCCAGCCGTTCTCGCATGGGAAATACTGCCAGGTTTGATTTGCGCCTATCCACCCGCTGTAGGCAGGAAAGGCGATTACGATATTGCGCGTGGAGTCATACGCTAAACCGCCGGAGATATCCAGTTGCGGGTAATCGGCCTCGTTATTAAGGCTCGTTTCCACCCAGGCGTTAACCGGCGTGCCTGACAACTTCACTGACCCGGGCGAGTCGGCGCTTGTAACATCAGTCAAAACGCCCGCATCAAATTCGGATTTGGCGGTCTGTGTGAAGCTGTCTGCGTAAATAACGATCTCCCCTGCAAAAGACATTGAAACAATCATGCATAACAATGCGCTTCTAAAATGGTTCATGAAAACTTCTCCTCATAGTAAATTGAAAAATTGGCAATACTTAAGCCATTCGCAGTAATCCCCTCTCCCCTTGCGGGAGAGGGACAGGGAGAGGGGGGAATATTTTTTACCCTACCCCTATGCCCCCTCCCATTCCCGACATTTTGGTCGGGACTTACTGCGGGTCGCAAGGGAGGGGGGAATTACTCCAAATAGCTTGCGTCTTATCGGTAAATCTTTTTAATGAAACAGCCCGCAGGTTTTGCGGATTCACTGCCGGTATCTTCGGTTGCATTTTTTATCTTAAACCACCACGTTTCCGTCCAATCGCCGGTTTGTTTGCCTATAATGGATTTTACGCGCCAATAATAAATCTGTTCGTATTTAAGCATGCCTGACGTAGAGAATGAGTTTTCAGTTGTCGGGGTGCTTACCAATAAATTTAAGAAATTCTGGTCAGCAGAGAGTTGGAGCAGATAAGTTACTTCTTCATTGTCTGCGGGCGCCCACATTAGAAGGGGAGCTGGGTATATGTCCAATTGGCCGTTAACCGGCGATTGGAGAAGCGGTTTGGTTATAACGGTCTGCTCTATTGCGCCGGTATTATCTGCGGTGCCGCCCGTTTGCAGGGATTCATCCGCAAAAATTACCAGTGTAACCGGCACCAGTAACGGGCTGTTTACGGTACTGTCCGAGGCGATTATTATAGTGCCGGAATGCACGCTGGGGGCAAGGCCGTTAAGAATTACGCTTACCTGGACTTTGACAGGGCTTGAGGCAGAACCGCTGTCTGGAGACACGCTCAGCCAGTTTACGTCAGTCTGCAACGTCCAGTTAAAACTTACGTTGCCCGAGTTGTATATGGTCATGGCTTTCGGAGTAACATTTTGTGCGCTATACTCTATGCTGAAGACAAGCCCAGCAGGTTCGGTCTCAATAGAACCGTAATCCCCCGTCGTATCATCCGTTTCGTTGTTCGTTCCATTACCAGTGTCGGTAGCCGGCGGTATGTAGCCGCTTGAATAGCCGCTTGAGAGTATGAATTCGTACGCCCCGATATCCCATGCGCCGGAATCATAATTTGATATATCGAGCACGTCTACTCCTCTTAGAGAATCGTCCGCGTCATCGGTGAATTCAAAGCCGAGGTTTTTACCCTGGTCTATGGCGTTGACCGCGGTGTCTTTTAAATGGAAGTCGCCGTTCGCAGCGTCCACGAAATAACCGGATGTGGTTTCAATATAACAGTTCGTCAGCGTGGAATTTGTTATGTTAGAGCCGAGTTCTATAAGGCAATTCACCAGGATAGAATTCTCAATGATTAAGGCAGTAGACGGGTCAGGGTTGAACAAGGTAAGATTTTCGCCGAGCGCTATACCTGAGATTCCTCCCGAAGTAATAATACAATTTCTCAATACTTCGCCGCCTGAGGTCCCCTGACCTGTTACTGCAAATCCTGAAAGAGGCCCGAAAATTCCGTTTTCCAGCATTACATCTTTGGTTATGATTATATTTTCATTGTGCGTAATGCTGTCTTTTATGTCTATCACGTCGCCGTCCGCCGTACTCGCGCTGTTTAGGACATCCTGTATTGTGGCAAATGATTCGCCTGTTGATTCATTTACTATTTGCGGTACAGAGGATGTTGTCGTGAATTTGAAATATGATGGATTGGACGGGTAGGACGAATTGGCCGCGCCGTCCGCGGCGATAACGCGCCAGTAGTAGACGGTGTTGCCGATAAGCGCCTCACTGCCCGTTCCCGAGAGCGTATAGGACGAATCGGGCAAATTGGGTATGCTAATCAATGGCGAGCTAAAAGACGTATAGTTGTCCATCTGGAGCGTGTACGTGACACCGCTGAGGTCTGTTACGGTGTCCCAGGCAAAAGATGCGGTTGTAGTTGAAATAGAATCATTATTGGCAGGGGATGTGAGTGTCACTGCCGCAGGCGCGGTGTTGTCGTACTTAAAAGGCCCGATGTCCTGAGCGGTACCGGTGGTATTCGTGGATGAGCAGGGCAGGTAGTGGAAATACCATGAACCATCCGAGGTTGAGGAGTTAAGGAGTTGAGGAGCTGTTGCGGGCGGGGTTGAGGCGTTCCAGACGGCTTCTGTCAAGGTGAATGTGTAGGAAGCAGTGTTATCCCAGGCGTAATAGTATTTGTTTATTTGTGCGCCGAAGCCGGCAGTATTTGTAAAAGTGAAAACGGCGGTGGAGTACCAGTTATTGGTCAGTTTATCGCAGGATACGGAATTCGCGGGCGGGATTATGGGTACTGTATAAGTGACAGTTACGTCTGTCAGGACGGGTTCTGTGGATTGGCCTGAGCCGGTGAAGGCGACTTTATATTGGATGTAATGGCCTGAGACGGGATTTGACGGCGGGTCGCTGCTGACAGGAACGCCTTCCCATGAAGGGATACTTGTTGTCCAGAAAGCTGGGTCAGTATTACTCGCGCGGATTTGCATGCTAAGAGCGCCGGCACCGGTAGAAGTCCACGATACGGAGTCAATAGCTGTATTGTCCGTGGCAGTGTCCTTGGCGGCAGACGTGAAATTACCAGAAGCACTGTAAGGGGTTTGCTCGGATCCGGGGGTAATGGCTGGTTCTGAAGATGCGTATTTGCGGATTAACAGGTCTTCTATTACCGCGTGGTCGGTATTATAATTACCGGCGCCGGACATTTTTATGTTTGTGCCTGAGGATGAAGGAGAGAATGCGGCTTGTGTCAGCGTCGCGGTGGAAGGCCGCGCTGTAATGGTTTCCCACAGCCGGAAATCCATTGCGTTATTCGGGGCGATCTGCATTTCCCATGAATATGTTGTTCCGGTTGTCAAGGCCATTGATGTACTGCCTTTGATACTGCCGGCATCCCATATTTGCACGGTTCCGTCTATAAGAGCGTAGAATCCGTATCCATCGGTCGCCCAACTGCCTGTTGAGGAAGCCCTTGTTAATACGCATATACGGCTTGCCTGCGGCACGCTGAGCAATTTCATTTTACCCTGCATGACCATATTATTAACGGCTCCGGTCGCGGGATTATATGCCCAGCCGTCTTTTACGCCGTCCGTTCCCATGATGGCGGTATTTTGAGATATGCTTCCTCTTCCCTCTACTCTGATCCAGTTGTTTCCCAAAATTCCGTCTGCCCTGTTAAAATCGTCAAAGAACTCAAAAACCGCGGTGCCGTTGTTTATGCCTGTTGCGGATGCATTACCGTAATACATATAAATTGTAGACATACCAATTGGTATGCTGTTAGTGCCTGCAGTTTTTACCCAGAACGTCCCGTCTTTTTCCATCCAGTAAGGAAATTCAGTTCCGGAATTCCCAGTGAATTTCATATCGCCGTAATTGAGTTTCGCCTTCGCGCCGTAATGCGCCTGGATTTCCGTTTCCGATAAGGCGCGGTTATATATGCGCACCTCATCAATAAGGCCGTTGAAAATCCTGCTTGAAGCCGTGGGATCATACGTGGCGCCTATGCGCACGGGCTCGGTTGAACCGTACATAGCGGCAGGTATGCTTGTGGTATTGCTGGTTTCAAGCACGCCATTCACGTATATATTTATCACAGAGGATGGCGTATAAACGCCGACTATATGATACCATGTGTTTAATTGGAGAAGCGTAGTCCCGGTCGCGTACGCATACGAGCCTGCGCCGGCAGTCCCATCCGTTGAGATGGAGAATCTCGGATACGACGTGGAGAGTTCATTCAAATCATAGCTTCTTTTAGCAAGGGACGCTCCGTAGTTCCACCACCTGCCCGCAATTCCCCTGGGGTCGGCGCCCGGATTGGCGTTTTTATAAACCCATGCTTCAAGCGTGATGGCGCCTGTTATATTTAATGCCGGCGAGTAGGGGATTTCCACGTAGTCGTTTGTCCCGTCAAAAGACAGCGCGTTGCCAAATTTGCCGTTGGACGTCCAGGTTGGGGCATTTGTTAGAGTCCCGTTATTGCCGTTTCCGGACGCGTCTGGCGTGGATGAAGAGCTTGTTGTTTCAAAGTGCCACGAGCCGGCAAGGCCGGTTTCATCATACAGTGGATTCTCTATCTTGACTTGATAATCCGACAGGGCTGAACCGGAATTGGTTATGGCAACCGGTTTTCTATACAGCCACTGGGAGGTTGGAGTTATTTCAGAGCCGATAGTGAGTGTTGGTTCGGACGCGGCGTATTTGCGCAATCTGATATTCTTAAAGTAAATCGGACCGTTTCCATACAATGTTATGCCTGTTGTCGTCACTGCAGTTGTATCCGAATTTGAGTATAGCAATGTATTATTCAGGTAATAATATCTGTTGGTGCTGTTTATTTTTATCTTAAATTCATTCGTATTTGTATAAGTATATCCCGCCGCTGAGTTGTACACAAGTGAAGTGTAATGGTATATCGCAAGGTTAGCACTGCCCATAACAAAACTTGCGGAATCCGTATATGGGCTTGACATCATGTTGCTCGTGCCAAATCCGCCGTACGTTTCATCATCGTTTGGGGAAATACCGGTACTGCGCATATTAAATGCAAGTTCGTAATTAGATGTTGTTCTGTCCAGAATTTCATTTGCTTTAATCCAGCCGGTAGCCCATCCGGCAGTACTCGAAATTTTTATTTCATTTCCTTCAACAGAAGCGCTGTCAGAAGTAAAATGCGTTGAGTAGTTTGCGTAATCAGCGTATGCTAAAAAAGTCCCACCGCCGTTGATTGCGCTTACTGCCGCAGTATTGCCGTAATACATATAAACGGATGATAAACCAATCGTAATGCTGTCTATGCCTGCGGCTTTCACCCAGAACGTCCCGTCTTTTTCCATCCAGTAAGGAAATTCCTGTCCGGAATTTCCTGTAAATCTAATATCTCCGTAATTGAGCTTGGCTTTTGCCGTGAAATGAGCATAGATTTCCGCTACTGATAGCGCACGGTTGTAGATGCGGACTTCGTCTATGACGCCGTTGAAATATTCTCCTATGGTTCCGTTTCCGTTTTTCGCGCCTATGAGAACGTTATAATTTGAATTGTAATTTTCAGTTACCGGGATAGCCGCACTGCCTTGTAAAGCTCCGTCAATGTAATACAGCATAACAGCGCCGTCGCGCACGCCGGTTAGAAAATGCCAATTGCCGTCGTTTATTGAAATGCCGTTGACACCGGCGCTGGAATTTGACGGGGAATTTGACAGCAGGTAAAATTGGCTGGTGGTTACCGTGGCCTGGGAGCGTATCAGGATATATGGCCCCCATCCGGCGACGTCAAAGCCTTTGCTGATGACGGATGTCATCGAGGCTGAAGATGTTTTGACCCACATGCCGATGGTGAAATTTACGTCAAATTTATTTATGTAGTTGTTTGTATTGACATAATCGTTAGAGCCGTTAAATTGCCCCGCGTTCCCGAATCTGCCGGAAGTGGTACAGTGCGCGCCGCTTCCTGACCATGTGCCGTTATTGGACTGTCCGGACGAGTCGTCTGCGGCAGTGCCCGCATTATCCTCAAAATGCCAGCTTCCTGAAAGCCCGGTCTCGTCATAAACAGGATTTTCCACTTTTATCTGGTAGTCCGATAACGCGGACGTGCCGGTATTATTTATCGTGATTGCCTTGCGGTATTGCCATTGGGAGGTTGGAGTAACTTCGGAACCGATAGTAACCGCGGGTTCGGGAGAGGCGTACTTGCGGATAATGACATCATCCCAGTATCCGGGATATATTCCGTATTGTCCTCTAAAGAATTCAATTATGAAATTGTCCGGTATAGACGCCCAGTTTGGAATTGGTGCGCTGTTTACTTCCGTATTCCAAATAGAACCGTTCCATAAATATCTGCTGTAAGTGCCGGCAGGTCCGTTCACTGTAATTTTATATGAACGTTTAGTAAATGTTGTAAGCCCAGGCGCCCATAGATCGGATGCCGTTAAGGGCGTTCCGTAGTAGGTGGCTTCGCGTCCGACATTCGGGGCGCATAAATATAAATTAGTGCTTTCGCCGGAACTGTAAGTTGCGGGAATTCTATGTTTATAGTTTATTTCAAGCGTGTCATTCTTTGAAAATACAGCAATTGTCTGGGCCCCCGCGCCATGCCAGTCGCTGTCGCCGCTTTGAACAAGCTCGCCATTGCTTTCACTTGTACTGCCTCCGAAATATACGGTAGTTTTCCATGTTGACGTATCAATTGAATTGTCGTTAAAATCGTCCCATGCGATAAATGTGTTTTTGGGATTGTTTGAGCTGGATGCGGAAGTGTTCCCGTAATACATAAATATTGTGGAAAGGCCGACGGGTATACTGTCGGCGCCGGTGACGTTTACCCAGAACGTCCCGTCTTTTTCCATCCAGTAAGGGAATTCAGTCCCTGAATTTCCTGTGAATCGGATGTCGCCGTAGTTAAGTTTAACCTTTGCGTCATAATGCGCTTTGATTTCCACGGGAGACAACGCGCGGTTATAGATGCGGACCTCGTCTATAATGCCATCAAACCAATTAGTGCCGTAGCCGCCGGCATTGGCATTGCCTAATCTAACCGCGTCGGCAATGCCGGTTACGTTCGTTGCCGCGGTCGTTGACCACGCTTCAACGCCGTTTATGTAATATTTATGGAAATTATTGACCGAGGATACGCCCACAATATGATACCATGTGCCTGTTGTGAAATTTGTTCCTAATGTAGTTTCAGCAGTGGCATTACCAAACCCGAAATAGAGCCCGTTTGAATTTCTTACACCTAATCCGTATTGATAAGTCCCTGTTGTAACTTTGGCGGCTATGACTTTGTATCCGAAAGTTCCCCCGCCCAAACTGTTAAACTGCACCCATCCTTCAATTGTTATGGTATTGGTTATGCTTAAAGCGGATGAGTTCGGTATTTCCACATAGTCATTTGAGCCGTTGAAAGTGCCCGCATTGCCGAATTTGCCGGACGCAGTCCAGTGAGAGCCGGTTCCATTCCACGTGCCGCTATTGCTGTTGCCTGATGAATCTCCGGCAAGCGTGCCCGTGTTTTCCTCAAGATGCCAGCTTCCGACAAGGCCGGTTTCGTTGTAAACCGGGTTTTCTACCTTTACCTGATAATCCGACAATGCCGTGCCGGCATTGTTTATTGTGATTGCTTTGCGGTACTGATAATTTACGTCCCACCATGCCGGATTTGTATTCGGGGTCCACCAGTTTGCGGAAGGATTCCACCACGCATCGCCTTGCGCGGCTGATAACTGGATGGAATCGTTTATGGCTTGTACATTGACAGGAGTGCCCGCGCTAAAATCGGCAGTCGTGGTCTCCTGATAGCTATCGCCGAATAGGACGACAGCCAACAGAAGACAGAAAACGGTAATATGGATGTGGGATATGAGATGTGAGATATGGGATACGGGATGTGACGGCTCCATACGCAATTCCATCCGTAATTTTCGAATTTGTTCTATTTTCATATACAACCTCTTAATTAGACGCAGTATCGCTACGCTCGCATGATCGTTGCGACTCGGAGTAAACGCAGGATCGCTACGCTCGCAGTAGTACAGTTACGATGCGTACTAAAACTGTTCGCTTTATGAAATTCTAAGCGCTAAATTATAAAGCAGTAAAGCCGCACCTGTGCGCCGGAGCCTGCCTGCACGCACCTGCGTGCTGAAGCACCTTCCTACGCCCACCGAAGCGGGCTTCGTGCCTACGCACCGTAGTGCTTTGGCACGCAGGTGCGCGAAGGCGGGCTTCGGTGCGTAAGC
>JACRIJ010000094.1 GCA_016220095.1 Planctomycetota bacterium
TCAAAAGCCTGATACTTACGCCATTCATGGCGTTATATTAAGGGCATGAATGCCCTTCATATTTCTCAGCCTTCCATAACCCAGCCATAAATGGCTGGGCTACTAACGTCCTTTAATGCCACCTCTACTGAGGCGATACCTGTTTTAACCGTTTTTTCTTGACAAAAACATGAAAACTCCTATTATTATCTGAAATTCAAGTGTATGTGTGCGGTGTTTTGCTTGTACGGATTTGGAGCATATGTGGAGTATTAAAAAATATTATTAAGGATCCGGATTATATGGCTTTCGGTAAACACAAGCAGACGAATCTGCTGAAAAAACATAAATCGCTTGAAGAAACGCTTTCCGTACTCAAAGAAAAATACCCGCCCGCGGGCTCGGCGCTTGAGAATGAACAGGACTGCGAACACGAAATTATCGGCCAGGTATCGCGTTTATTCAAAGACCTTGACAGCATTGATTTTGAAAAAATCGCCGATGCCGCGATAAACAGGATACCGGAATTGTTCAACACTTCATACGCGGCATTACTCATATATGAAGAAAAAACGAACGAACTCGCCTTTGTAAAGCATAGCGGCAAGGAAATCCCTCCTTTCAAGATAAACGTTTCCGCACGGCCCGAACCGTACGCGGTTTACGCGATGAACAGCCCCGGCCCGATACTCATGGAACGCCTTTCCGCTTACGAACTGGAGACAAGAACGTTTTTCCCCAGGACCCCCATTGACACATATCTTGTCAATTCAACCATTTCAATACCCCTTGTCATAAGGAATGAAGGAGTCAAACCCATACAAGCCGGCGTGCTGATTCTCGCTCAAAGAAAGGTATTTGACCCTTTTACGCTGGATGAATTCCAGATGGCCTTCTACATCGGCGAATTGCTCGCCACTGCCATAAGCAACTGCCGTATTGCGAACGAAATCCGCGTCATTGCGGAAACGGACGACCTGACAAAATTGATGAACCAGACAATATTTTTTGAAAAACTCGGCGATGAAATAAACCGTTCTTCCCGCTATAACCGCAATCTTTCATTGATTATTATGGGTTTTGATTTCATAAGAGCCAATTTTGATGCCGAAAATCCTGACGAAGCAGAAGAGCTGATTCTAAACCAGGCCGCGTCCATAATACGGAAAAGCATAAGGAAAACCGACTGGGCCTCCCGGTACGCGCATGATAAATTCGCCATAATCCTTACCGAAACCCCGTTGGAATCGGCGAAACTCCTCGCCGGACGCCTGAAAAACGGCATAACGCAGAATGTCCATCCCTGCCCACATGAAAATTCCACTTTTATGATAAATTTCGGCGTTTCGGAATTCGCCAAAGGCGAAACTAAAAATGCCTTTGTTGACTGCGCTGAAAAGGATTTAATAAAAACTGCCAATTCTTAGCTATGTGACCAGTTTTTTACCACGGAATACACAAAACACACGGAAAACGACGATTTTACTGGTTATTGCCGCGAAGGCATATGTATCTTTCTAAGGAGGTATTATGAGCAAGGGTTTTACATTGATTGAACTTATGATTGTCGTTGCAATCATAGCAATTATTGCGGCAATCGCCATTCCGAGCCTGATTTCTTCAAAGATGTCAGCCCAGGAAACAGGCGCTGCCCAGACGCTGAAATCGCTGGCCGCAACAGAAGCTACCTGGCAAAATGTGGATACCGACAGGAATGGCATTAAAGATTACTGGGTTATTGATTTGTCCGGTTTTTATCGCGTCCTGGATGCGAGCGGCAACCCGGTTCAGATTATTGACATCAGTTTTGCAAAATCAGACTGGGTCCCTGTGGTAGCAGGCGGAACTACGCCAGTCGTTGGAGCCATCCTTACGGCAACCGGCGCGGAACCTGTGGCAAAATCAGGCTATTACTATTGCGCATTCCAATTCTCGGACGCCGGCACCATCGCTTATGCGAGAGACCTTGACAGCGGCGGAGACCTGTTTGAAAACACGACCACCTATGCATTCCAGGCATTCCCGGACAAATACGGTTCATCCGGAAAATTAGCATTCATTATGAATGAAAGCGCCAGCGTATTCAAGATTGAAGCTATCACCACGGAAGGCGTGGCCGGAAATAATGCCGGCCTTACCTTCAACGATATCACAACGTTTGTTCCTCTGGGATTACCCAACTTAACCGGCGCAGGCTCGCCGCCAATGGCTAACTGGCCCGCTCCCAATCCTACAACTGCAGGATACGCTTCTGTGGAATAATAAATGTGACAAAAATTTACCCGGCACCTAAAATAAGTGACACTTTTTGTCACTTTTCACGCCAAAATATATTGTATTTTTTCTATACACGCATAATGCATTGATTTCACTAATGTTACGTATTTAGATAAACCATAGCTGTTTGGCACGGTACTTGCATATCAAATATATACTGATTTGACGCCTGCTATAAGGGAAAGGAGGTAACGGGCAGGATTAATCAATAAGATCTTTCTATATATATAATGGAATTTTTGTATTTTTTTAACCTTTTTTATAGGAGGTTTTATGAACAAAGGTTTTACATTAATTGAACTTATGATTGTCGTTGCAATCATAGCAATTATTGCGGCAATCGCCATTCCGAGCTTGATTTCTTCAAAGATGTCAGCCCAGGAAACAGGCGCTGCCCAGACGCTGAAGTCACTGGCTTCAACGGAAGCTACCTGGCAGAACGTAGACACTGACAGGAATGGCATTAAGGATTTTTGGGTTGTTGACCTGTCCGGTTTCTATCGCGTACAGGATGCAACAGGCAATCCGGCTCAGGTTCTTGACATAAGCTTTGCAAGATCAGACTGGGTGCCCGTGGCAGCAGGCGGAACTACGCCGGTCGTCGGCGCTCTGCTTACGGCAACCGGTGCGGAACCCGTAGCAAAATCAGGTTATTATTATTGCGCATTCCAGTTCTCGGATGCCGGCGTTACCGCGTATGCGAGAGACCTTGACAGCGGCGGAGACCTGTTTGAAAACACAAGCTCTTACGCGTTCCAGGCTTTCCCGGACAAATACGGTTCATCCGGCAAACTGGCATTCATTATGAATGAAAGCGCCAGCGTATTCAAGATTGAAGCTATCACCCCGGAAGGTGCGACCGGAAATAATGCCGCCAGTACCTTCAATGATACCACAACGTTTGTTCCCCTGGGAACAGCCGGCGTGGTTGCCACAGGCGTATCTCCTATGCCTAACTGGCCCGCTTCCAATCCGACATCTGCAGGATATTCTTCTGTAGAATAACGAATTGGTTTGACCTAAGTTAATAAAGGGCGGTCTTGCAAAAGACCGCTCTTTTTTTTTGAACAGGAATTTTAGAAGACTGGAAAGAGACAGTGGGTAATTTTTAACAGGGACTTGACGAGACTTTTCGGAAATTTAATGACTTGATGATTTGCGATTACGCGTTGTACGTCTCAATCATTAAATCGTAAATCATCCAGTCACTAAATCCCAACAGTTCTTCATTATTCATTTTTCATGCTTCCTTCTTCATAAAGAACTGGGACTCTAAAAGACCTGAATGATACCTTAAGACTAACGGCTGACGAAACGCCTGACTCCGGACTCCTGACTTAGGACTCCAGACTCTTATACAATTCCCATCGCGTGAACAAGGAATTCCCTCGTTACTATCCTGTATTCGCCGGGCTTCAAATTGCCGAGCGAAAGGCTCCCTATCTTTACCCTTACCAGATTTATCACGTCATGCCCGAGATTCGCGAAAATGCGCCTGACTTCGCGGTTCTTGCCCTCGCGCAGGGTGATTGTAACAACTGAAAAATCCTTTGCTCTTTTTATGATATGCAATTTAGACCTGCCCGTTTTTCCTTCAGACAGCCATATGCCGTTCTGGATCTTTTCCGAACTGCGCGGACTGACATACCCCTGTACCGTAACAAAATATGTCTTCGGCACTTCATAGCGCGGATGAGTAAGCATATTGCACAACTCGCCGTCATTCGTGACAATCAACAGGCCGCTTGAATCCACGTCAAGCCGTCCCACAGGAAACAGCCTTTGCTTTACCTTCGGAAAAAAATCTATCACCCTCGGCCTGCGGCCGCCGGTATTGTCCTTGTTTGAACAAATAACGCCGGGGGGTTTGTTGAAAATTATATAGACAGGCCTTTCCTGCCTTACCGGCTCGTCGTCGCAATAAACGGTCTGCCTCCCCGGCTCTACCTTGGTGCCGAGCTCCGTGACCTTGTTGCCGTCAATTGTTATACGGCCCTCCAGTATGAGCTCCTCGCACTGCCTGCGCGAACCGAACCCTGCCTGGGCAAGAAATTTTTGTAGTCTTATCATTATTTGTGTGCCGGCCTTAAAATGAAATTCCTGTTAAATGCCTG
The DNA here is from genome assembly GCA_016220095.1 of Planctomycetota bacterium. Taxonomy (GTDB): domain Bacteria; phylum Planctomycetota; class MHYJ01; order JACQXL01; family JACRIJ01; genus JACRIJ01. The sequence goes on from JACRIJ010000094.1 coordinate 4,371, forward strand.
AGATGACGACGGTATCGTCAGCGGTATGCTTATCGCGGCATATCCGGCTTTTTCAGCCCTCACATAATACCTGCCTTCGCCGATAGGCTCTACAACATATCCGCCACTCGCGTCAGTAACGGTTTTTTCTATCTGCACGTACCTTGTATTTGTCTGCGAAATGTTTATGGTCTTTTCTATAGTTATCGTAACCCCGGATTCAGGCCCCTGCTTATCATTCGTAACAGTGCCTTTAATGGATGCGTTGTCCAGATTCATCTCGCCAAGGTCTTTCACGGCGCCATCATTGCCGGTCAGCTCTATCATTTGCCTGGATGCCATACCAACGCCTTTTTTTCTCGCGATTACCCAATATCCTACGTGAAGGGAAAGCCCGGTCAATTCAAATATGCCTTCGTTATTTGAAGATGCCGTGGCAATCACCTTGGGTTGGATGCCGTCCGGCGTCCTCTCCATCATATACAGCTCCACGGATACGTCCTGCGCAGGCGCGGTATCTTTAAGGAACTTACCCTTGATGACGCATTTGCCTACGGGAACAGGCGGTGTCTGCAACGGCTGTACTGTGGGCGTTGTCTGTTTAACCGGCTGTTCTTCGCCTGTATTTTTTACCGAAGGCTTTTTCGGCTGGGTTTTCGGGGGTACAGGAGTCTTTTTCTGCGGTACGGGTATGACCCTTTCAACGTCCGGCGCCTTTGACGGCCCGGCCTTCGGCGCCTTGACTTCCGCAGGCTGTTCAACAGGCGGCGCGGACGGCGCGAACATCCTGCCTGCCGCCATGTAAAGCGCCGCGGCTAAAACTATGCCGCTGAGCGTAATTCCCATCGTTACCGCAATTTTTTCTAATGTGTTCATATTTTGAGCATTCGTATCGTATCAAAAAAAATGCTTTTAATCAAATTTAAAAGCAGACTTCCTGTAACCGGTCACTGAAGAGCGGGGCAGAAAAAATAACACCTGCCTTAAAACCCCAATAAATGCTTTAGAGACGCTCCGTCGGGGCGTCTCTACTAAATGCCACGGAGAGCTTGAAATCAGCCCTTCGCTGACCGGTTACTCGTTACTGTTAATTCCACTTGCAAATTCATTTTCCATTATATATACTGTAACTTATTATGGCTAATAAACCCAAGGTATCTTTTGTCAGCCTCGGCTGTCCTAAAAATCTCGTTGATTCCGAAACCATACTCGGTAAACTCCTCAGCGCCGGTTCCGTGCTGTGCGAAGACCCGCAGGACTCGGATGTCGTCATCATTAATACCTGCTGTTTCATCAAGGAAGCCGAGGACGAATCGGCAAAAGTGATAAACGATGCCATTAAACTCAAACAGGACGGCTTTTGCAAGGCCGTTATCGTCGCAGGATGCATGGCTTCGCGCTACGGAAAGGCCCTGAAAAGCCGCTTCCCGGACGTTGACGCCGTCGCAGGCGTGTGGGACAAGGATTCCATAGTCAGCGCCTGCTTTTCTCTGCACTCCCGGGAAAAGAACGCATCCTCCTGCAATTCCCCAACCCCTGAAACCATGCCCGCCGACAGCGCCCGGCTCAGGCTGACTCCCAGGCACTTCGCCTACATCAAAATAGCCGACGGCTGTAATAATAAATGTTCCTATTGTATAATACCCGGAATACGCGGGTCGTATAAAAGCAAACCTCTCAACGCTATTGCCGCGGAGGCCGGGGAACTCGTCCGGGACGGCGTCGTTGAGGCCTGCCTCATCGCGCAGGATACCACCATGTACGGCGCTAATCTTGATGCCCCGGCGGATATCGTTGACGCCATGGCCGCAGCCTGCAAAGCGGATTTCAAATGGGTGCGGCTCCTGTACGCCCACCCCGCTCACTTTAACGATAAATTGATAGGTTTTATTGCTGAAAATAAAAAGGCCGTTAAATATATAGACCTGCCGGTCCAGCATATAAGCGCTAATATGCTTGACAAAATGAACAGGCATGTCTCCCCGGAACAGGTCAGAAAACTGATTGAAAAAATGCGTAAGAATATCAAAGGTCTTTTCATCCGCACATCCATCATCGTCGGCTTCCCGGGGGAAACCGAGAAAGATTTTGGGGAATTGCTTGAATTCCTGAAGGAATACAGGTTTGAACGGCTCGGGGCATTCGCTTATTCCAGGGAAAAGGGCACGCGCGCCTATCACTTCCCGGGCCATCTTAGCGAAGGGGAAAAAAACCGCCGCCTTGACGCGGTCATGAAACTCCAGCAGGAAATCGCGTTTGAACAGAATAAAGGGCTCATCGGCAGTGTCGTTGACGCCATAGTTGACGCAAAAGAAAACGGCATGTATAAATGCCGCACCTACGGGGACGCGCCGGAAGTTGACGGTACGCTCTTTGTAAAAATAAATAAAAAAAATAAATTGGCCCCCGGAGACGTATTCTCCGCGAAAATAACCGGATTCAAGGAATATGATTTAACAGGTGAAATTTATGGCTGATAAACTCCGTTCCGTCCTTCATTTTTCATTTTTCATTTTTCATTTTCCGTTCAAACGGGCTATCGCCGGTTCCCGATTCCCGGTTCCCGGCTCCCGTTTAAACGGGCCACGGACCACGGGACACGGATCACGAATCACAATTCTTTTGTCTCTGATATTATTTCCCCTGCTCTACGGCTGCGGCTCCATGTCGTCAAAAACCTACATGGACTCGCCCCCTCTCTCAAATTCCTATAACGAAATATGGGAAGCTACCCGCGGCGCTATCGCGAAAAGCTTTAAAATAAGTTCGGAAGACAGGGAAAAAGGCGCCATGGAAACCGAATGGTCCGCGTATCAATCCGTGGCTTTTGACGACGGTACGCGTAAAAAGGTTTTCGCGAAAATCAGGAAAAACGATACCGGCGCGTGGACCGTGAGCATAGCCGTACAGGTGCAGGAACAATCCACAGTTGACGGCGGCACGTATAATCCGAGCAAATTCTGGAGCAATACCGAATCCGATGAAGACGAGGCCCGTATAATACTGACAAATATACGGATAAAACTCACTCTGCTTAAAAAGAATCCGTGAACCGTTTACAGTCTAAGCCCTCAACTTCTACGTTTCTTACGCAAAAGTTTTTGAGTTTAGGATTTGGGTTTTGTTTGTGATTTAGAGTTTAGTGTTTAGAATTTTATAAGGGGTCTATATTATGAAAAACACTTTCATTAAGATTAGCAGACGCGAAATCGGCGAATGCAGGCCGGTTTACATCATCGCGGAGGCCGGCGTAAACCACAACGGACGGCTTGATATGGCATTGCATCTCGTGGAAAAGGCCAAAGAGGCCGGCGCCGACGCGGTCAAGTTCCAGACGTTCAAGACGGAGAAAATAACGACCATGCACGCGGCATCGGCGAAATACCAGGATGAAAAAACCGGCAGGCAATTTGACATGCTTAAACGCCTGGAATTGTCCTACAACGATTTCAGGAAACTGTCCGCGTTCTGCAAAAAGAAAAACATTGAATTCCTCTCCAGCGCTTTTGACGAGGGCAGTATGGATTTTCTGATAGAACTCGGCGTTAAAGCGCTGAAAATAGGTTCCGGTGAAATAACCAACCTGCCTCTTATCATGCACGCAGCCAAATCCGGCCTGCCGATAATCCTTTCAACAGGCATGTCGGACCTTTTTGAAATCAGGTACGCCGTAAATATTTTTAAGGTCGCCAGGAATCCCAAATTGTGCCTCCTGCATTGCGTCAGCCAATACCCCGCTCCCATGGATTCGTTGAATTTAAAGGCCATTGTTACGTTGAAAAAGAAATTCAAGGTGCCGACGGGATTTTCCGACCATTCCGTGGGATATACTGCGGCGGTCGCCGCGACAGCGCTTGGCGCGTCCGTAATAGAAAAGCATTTCACTCTTGATAAGGCAATGGAAGGCCCTGACCACAAGGCATCCTCGTCGCCGGATGAATTAAAGGAATACATAACAGCCGTGCGCGAAACGGAAAAGGCGCTCGGCTCGGGTGAGAAGAAGATTGCCGGCGCGGAAATGAACGTAAAAGACCTCGTACGCAAGAGCATCGTCGCGGCAACGGCCATCCCAAAAGGCGCCCTTATAATACCGGAAATGCTCACGACCAAACGCCCCGGCACGGGCATACAGCCGTGCGAAATACCGAAACTCATCGGCGCCGCGGCTAAACAGGATATCGCGGCGGATGACATCATTGAATGGCGGATGATTCAGAAATAATACAGCGAAAACGTAACCAATAACGAAGACACGAGGCCGCGAAGATTTTTGCCACAGAGCACACAGAGGACTCAGAGAACGACGACTTTAGTGCCTTCGTGGCAATAACCAGTAAAAGTCGGTCGTTTTCCGTGTGTTCAGTGTGTTCCGTGGTAAAAATCGTCGTAGTTCTCCGTATTCTCTGTGCGCTCTGTTGCTACGTCAGAGAAGGAAGCAGGAGAAATGAAGAACGAGACGGAACGGAAAAACGAATCGTAACCCAAAGAAATCGTCGTGTCTCGTCCAGGTCTCATTAAGTCCCCGTTATATTAGTCGTCGTTTCGTCGTCCGATTGTTTAGCTGTTCAGCCATTTAGTCGTAGTAATAAATCCGTTTAATCCGCTAAATCCGTTGTTGAAACCGTTGTACAGATTTTCTAATCGTCGCCTTCGTAGCAAGAATTGTTAGAAAATAAGGAGAAAAATCCATGCATTACCCCGATTGGCAGAAAGAATTTCCCGGCGCCGTAATAGTTTGCGACGCGCAGGGCGTAATATTGTACGCCAATGACAAGGCGTGCAAGACGTACGAGAAGTACGGCGGGAAGGAGATTATCGGCAGGAACGTCCTTGACTGCCATCCGGAACCGGCTAAAACAAAACTCCAAGTCATGTTGAAGACCCGCGAGAAGAACTGTTACACGATAGAAAAAAATGGCGTGAAAAAACTGATCTATCAATCGCCCTGGCGCGAGAACGGCGAATACAAAGGCTTCGTAGAACTGTCCCTGGAAATACCCCTTGAAATACCGCATTTCGTAAGGCAAAGCCGATAAACGTTTTCTTGCCACGAAGGCACGAAGAACGACTCTACTTAGAATGAAAGATGAAAGACGTACTTACATCCTATCATTTTGTCATTCTAACACCTTTCACAAACCGTTCTCTGTATCCTCTGTGGTTAATGCATAATGATAAACCGCTATTCTGATTATGGAAACAATAATTCCAATATTTGACCGGTCTGGATGTGGCCGGCAATTAGCAGTTGGTAGTCAGTCGTTGTTCTTTCGCAGTCTAACCGTAATCGTCAATCCGCTTAATCCGTTTAATCTGTTATTCAAAAATCGTTTAAGCGCCGTTCAACAACACGACATAAACCGTAAACAGTAGAAAACAGTAGAAATTCATTGACCTTCCCTGTTTTTTACTGTATAATATTCCGCTTAAATGTTTACACGTGAAGAAATAGAAAAATACGAGGAACAGAAACTGGCGCCTTATGCCATGAGGAGCCGGGACAGCCGCGGCCGGAAATACCCCCAGCCTGAACATCCTTACAGGACTATCTTCCAGCGCGACCGCGACAGGATCATCCATTGCACCGCGTTCCGGCGCCTTGAATACAAGACGCAGGTCTTCGTAAACCATGAAGGCGATTACTACCGCACCCGCCTTACCCACACCATAGAAGTGGCGCAGATAGCGCGCACTATCGCAAGGGCGCTTAATCTTAATGAAGACCTCGCCGAGGTCGTCTCTCTCGGGCATGACCTGGGCCATACGCCGTTCGGACATTCCGGCGAAGAGGCCCTGCATGAACTAATGAAAGACGACGGCGGGTTTGAACATAATTCCCAGGGCGTAAGGGTCGTTGAACTTTTAGAAAGGAGGTACCCTGATTTTTCCGGACTCAACCTCTCTTGGGAGGTGCGCGAGTCCATGCGCAAACATCATACTCTCTATGATAAACCGGCAAAACATGATTACGACCCCCATCTTCAACCGCTCCTGGAAGCGCAGATAGTTGACGCCGCAGATACGATAGCGTACGATAACCACGACCTTGACGATTCGCTTATAGCTAAATTGATTACCGATACCGACCTGCAAAAGGTGGAATTCTGGAACGAGGCCGTGAGCGCCACAAAGAAAAAATACCCGTCCGCTTCCCGCGGCATCACTATAACGCAAAGCATCGTTTATCTTATAAACAGCCAGGTGTCCGACCTTCTGGAAAATACTCAGAAACGGCTGGAAGATTTTGACATTAAAGATACCGCAGGCGTCAGAGAGTGCAAGGAGAAAATCGCCTGCTTCTCAGGGGAACTGCTCCGCAAAAAAGGTGAACTGGAAAAATTCTTGTACAAAAGCGTTTACCGGCACCACAGGGTGGTTACGATGAGCGAAAAGGCAAAACGGTTCATAAAGGAATTGTTCAATGCCTATGTCAGCCACCCTGAACAATTGCCGCCGAAATGGCAGTTGCGCGCGGAACAGGACGGCGTCAAAAGGGCGGTCTGCGATTATATCGCCGGCATGACGGACCGTTTCGCCCAGGACGAATACAAAAGATTATTCCATCCATTTGAAAACTTAATTTAGGAGATTATAAAACGTGATTTGGGTTTTAAGAATATTATTCATAATTTTAAGCACCGCAATAGGGCTCTACATGCCGTACGTGCAGGCGGAACCTAACCAGCCGGAACTGATAAATACCATCATAGGCGCCGTTCTGGGCCTGGTTATTTCTTCCGTGCTCGTTGTAATTGAAGTCTTCGTTACCCGCAGATTCGTTACGGCCATTTCCATAGTGATGTTCGGAGTCATCTTCGGATTCATCGTATCATCCCTGCTCCTTACGGCGCTTGCCATGGTGCCCGGATTCGGCGAAATGGCCCATAAGGAATGGACCGATTTCGCGGTAACCTTCCTGTGCTGTTACCTCTCGGTAGTGGCCATAGTCCAGTCTAAAGACGATTTCAAATTCGTCATACCGTTCATTGAACTCTCCAAGGAAGGCAAATCCGGAAGGCCGTTCGTGCTTGACACGAGCGTCATCATAGACGGACGCATAGCGGACGTATGCGAAAAATGGGTCATCGGAGGCCCTATTATCCTTCCGCGTTTCATGCTTGACGAACTCCAGTCCGTTGCCGATTCCCCGGACCGCCTCAAACGCGTGCGCGGCAGAAGGGGCCTGGACATTCTCAACAGGATGCGGAAAAATCCGAAAATAGACATCCAGATACACGACGCGAAATACCCGCATATAGAAGCCGTTGACAGCAAGCTTATCACCCTGACAAAGTCCATAGACGGCGTGCTTGTTACGAATGATTTCAACCTGAGCAAGGTTGCCACCCTTCAGGGCGTGGAAATAATAAACCTTAACGACCTTGCGACTTCCCTACGGCCGGTCGTACTGCCGGGCGAACTTATGGAAGTCAAGATAGTCAAGGCCGGCGAAGAGGTCAATCAGGGCATCGGTTACCTTGATGACGGCACTATGGTGGTCGTTGAAGGCGCTTATTCAAGGATAGGCCAGCGCATTAACGTCACCGTTACAAGCATGCTCCAGACAAACGCGGGCAGAATGATCTTCGGGACATATTCCAAAGGATAGTATATAGGAGGATTAATCCCATGAAAATAGGCGTCTTAACGGGCGGCGGCGATTGCCCGGGCTTAAACGCGGTCATACGGGCGGTTGTAAGGCGTTCGTCTTCCTTCGGCTATGAAGTACTCGGCATACAGCAGGGCTGGCTCGGCCTAGTTGAGGGTTCAGTAATTCCGCTGACAAATTATTCCGTCACCGGCATACTCACGCGCGGCGGCACCATTATCGGCACAGCGCGCAAGAACCCGCTGAAAACCGAGGAAGACAAACAAAAATTGATTGATAATTACAAGAGTTTCGGCCTGGACGCCCTGATCGCAATAGGCGGCGAAGACACGCTTGGCGTGGCCGCCAAACTCTATACCATGGGCTTTAAAATAGTCGGCGTACCGAAAACTATTGACAATGACATACCTTTTACGGACTATACCTTCGGTTTTGATACCGCGGTTTCCATAGCCACTGAGGCCATAGACCGACTGCATTCCACGGCTGAAGCGCACCGCCGCGTAATGGTGGTTGAGGTGATGGGCAGGCACGCGGGCTGGATCGCAACCGTGGCAGGCATCGCGGGCGGCGCCGACAATATACTGATTCCGGAAATTCCTTTTGATATTGAAGAAGTCTGCCGCAGTATAAGCAACAGGATAAAAAAAGGCAAGGCTTTCAGTCTGCTCGTAGTGGCTGAAGGCGCCAAGCCTAAAGACGGTTCTCTGGTCGCCCAGGAAAGCTCCGTGGACGACTTCGGGCATATACGCCTCGGCGGCATCAGTTACCATATCGCGAGGGAAATAGAAAAACGCACCGGCATTGAAACCCGCGTCGCCGTACTCGGCCACATCCAGCGCGGCGGCACGCCTACGGCTTTTGACAGGGTGCTCGCCACGCGGTATGGAATTGCCGCGGTAGACTTGATTACAAACAAAGAATTCGGCAAGATGGTGACTTTCTCCGGCAACCAGATATCTTCAATAATGCTGTCCGATATAATCGGCAAACAGAAAAACATAGACATGAAACTTTATGATGTCGCCAAGGTGTTCTTCGGCTAATACATACAGCAGTAAAGCCACAACCAAAAAGACTGCATTTATCAGCCACGAAGACACGAAGTCACGAAAATTTATGTGAAAAACATTGAACGCCAGCCATTGTGCTAAAACATGTGTACTTCGTGCCTTAGTGCCTTCTCCCTTTTCCTTAATATGACATTAAGGTAAAGGGATCCCGCGCAGGGAGTGGCTAAAAAACGTTCATTTTATTTTCTATGCTGATAATACAAGAAATTGTCTTATGCGCGGACAGCGGCGGATTATCAGAAATACTCCGCTCATTCGCGAACGAGATGAGCCATCCCGTTTCTGATGCAGGCGGCGCTATGGTCATAACGGCCGGTTCAAGATGGTCGCTCAATCCGAATACCGTCAGGTATAAAATTACCGTAAAAGAGGAAACTCCCCGGACTGAAAGCGCGGACGGAAAAGCCGCTATTGCCATCAGCGCATCGGTGCCGTTCTGGATGGCCCCAAGATACAGGCAAATCCTGAATCACAGGCTGAACCAGCTCCTCAACCGCCTCTGGGAAAAAAAGGCCCTTAAAGAACCCGTTGATTTTCCCAAAGGGCCTGTAGTGAAATATCCTTTTGCCGCCGGCAGGATATACACAAAAATGCCGGATATGGCATTCAACCTTCTCTATAATGTCATCGCGTTTTTTCTCACCCTGACAGGCGCCGCGCTGGCCATGTGGGTCCTCGGAATGATGCTCTACCATTACCTGCTTGCGGACGTCTCTGCGCAGAAAAAATTCCTTGATATGCCCATTGACCCGACAGGCCCGGTCTTCGCAAGGATGAGGTCCGTTGAATTCTATGCCGCGACCGGCGTTTTTTTCGCCGTTTTCGGAAGCATCTACGCCGGTTCCATTGCTTTTATCATCAACCTGTTCTGTTCAATAATTGAACCCATAAACCGATTAACATGGTTTTTGCAGGCGGCCATGTCCGCGGCGCTGTTCCTCTGGCTACTGCCTTCCGTGCCGGCCGCGATCGCGCTGGTTTTTTCAATGCTTTTTGCCGTATTTACTTATGCCGGATTTTCCGCCACCTGGGGCCTGAAAAAGGATTTTCTGCGGTTATGAAATTTTTACCGGTAATTTTCGTGTTTCTATTCCTGACTGCCCGCATGTCCGGCACTGCCCATGCCGCGCCGGACATCAATGAAAACGAAGATTCGGATGAAATCGGCATGGCCGTAGATGTCCGCGACAATATCCTGCTGGAATATCCGGCCCTTAAATTCATAAACGATTTCTATTACACCTATACGCCGTGCGCCGCGGAGATAATTGACGTGGACGAAAAACCGGAACTTGAACACCTTGTTCAGCTGATGGGCGCGTCTCTCTCGCTGATGTACGTTGCATATCAATTGCTTCCGGTCATAATACCTGTATGCGTTATTATGTTCGCAGTCATCTTCGCCGGCATAATACAGAAATTGTCCGGAATCCGCGCGCGGCATGCCGCGCCGGCCAGCGCGTTGGTTACCGCCTTGTGCGGCGCAATCCTGTACTTCGCAATCAATCCCGATAAAGAGTTCGGCGAAATCCGCGCGCTTCCGGAACGCTTCGTCACGCAGGATGAATGGACCGGCATTAAGAAAAATATTCTCTCCATATATGAAACCTCGGAAGATGCCGGGGAAATATCCAAAGAACTCGCCAAAATCAACATGGAACCCTTTGTCAAAAATCCGGCCGGAAAGATGCCTGCAGATGCTCTGAAAACAATAAACGGCCTGCCTGCCATGGCCAGGTCCCTTCAGGAATGCACTGAAAAAGCCGATGGCGCCTGTAAAAAATTATCCGCTTCCTGCTCGGGAATCAAGGCCCGGCAGAAAGAATGGGAAAAGGCAAATTCCGAATCATTCGTTAAAAATCCCGATGCCGAGGTGCGCTTTGAGGCGTTTAAAGCGCTGTGCGGAATTTCAACAAAAACAGCGAAGATGCAGAATAAATTGGATGACGCCAATAAACAATATATGGATGAAACCGTCCGGGCGTTCCTGAAAATCCGCGCCGTTTACAACGACTGTGAAAAACTCAAGGCCGCGAACGCGGACTTGGCGAAATCCCTGCCGGAAATCAAATCCGCGCTTGACGCATGGGAAAAGGCGAACAGGTCTGAACAGGTATCATACCAGAAACTGGTAAAAATGCTGAGGGAACTGGCCCTGGAACTCCGGAAAAACAGCGAAAAAAACCTCATGGCCGGCCTTAGCGACCCCGACCAGCGGGTGAAACTCTGGGCCGCCCTTGCGCTCGGAGAACTGCGCGTTAAAGAAGCGGTGCCGAAACTGACCACGATACTGCTTGACACCGAAGAAGAAATCCATCCCCGCGATAAGGCCGCAAGGGCGCTGGAAAAAATCGGCGACCCTTCAGCCATACCCGCTCTGGAAAAGATTGTTAAAGACAATGAATTGTTCTTCCTGACCATTGACGCGAACAACGCGCTCAGTACTTTGCGCAAGAAGAAGACGAAGTAGTGAGTAACAGGTAGTGAGTACCGAGGACGACGTACGCAGGACGAACGAAAGAAAGAACAACCATGAAAAAGAACTGCACATTAACCGAATTAGCGATAGTGATTATCGTGATAATCGCGCTGGAAATCGCGTTGAGCATGATTTTCTCGGAATCATACCTCCAGGGCGTGGCCGAAGGCCTGCTTAAACACAAGGCCGGGCTGGTGGAAACCGCGACGGGATTCAAGGCCGGTTCAAAGGATTGCGTGAGTGAATTATACACACTGCTTGGCCTTTATTTTACGCTGTTTGTACGGCTGATGGAATTCATCTGCCTTTTCATGCTTTTGCGGTTTGTACTGCGCAAGGACGCGGGCGCGCTGGGAATGGATTTTTCAAAGGCCGGCAAGAGCGCGTTGTTCGGGACAATCGTAAGCGCCGCGATGGGGATATTGGTATTTGCCGCGGCAGGGGCGTATTATGTCTTAACCGGGGAAAACATTTTCCGATTCATCGGCGGCACGTATTATACGGGCGCATTTCCGGCGATAGCGGTTTTAATACCGGTAGCAATAGTTGGTCCGTTCATAGAAGAGGTCATTTTCAGGGGCATATTGTACGGCTCCATACGCGGGATAACCGGCGTTTGGCGAGGCATCATAATCTCAGCGCTGATATTCAGCAGTCTGCATTTTGTCAACGGGGCCGGAGGTCTGGCCGAATTACTGCAGACGTTTGTAATAACATTCACAGGCGGGGTGATATTCGCGTGGATATACGAAAAATCCGGCGACATACTCGGCCCATACATAGTGCACTTCCTCGGCAATGCCGCCCTTTTCCTCCTGCCGAAGATAATAAAGTAACCGGCTAAAATTACTTTACAGGTTTTGCAATTTGATATTTACAATTTTCAATTTGTCGGTATTTGTCAAGCTTTTTTATAAAAGGACTTATATGACTGTTAATATGTCCGATTTTGACGCCTACTGGCAACAGTTTCAGGAATTGAACAAGAATACGCCGAATCTTGGCGGTAAATTTGAAAATTTGATGTTTGAGTTTATACAGAAGTGTTTCGGCGATTCATTCGGAGTTTACAGAGATAAAACTCATTATAATAAGCCCGCTGAAAATCTTTTCGGCATAAAATGCCTCAACGGCAAAACTCCCGATATCGTTATAACGTCAGAAGATACAAGAAACCTGCCTTCTATTGTTAATATTGGTATTGAGAAAATCAAGATGCTGATTGAACTAACCTCTGTAGTAAAACGTAAAATAGCCAAGAAAACCTGGAAAAAGGATGTTTTGAAGTACACTCAAATTAGAGAGCATTTGCATAATAACAACGTTTTGTTGGGAACTATTTCTTTGTTTACTATGAAACCAGCAATGCTAAATACGTCTGGCAATTCTTGCCTGAAATCAAACGAATTATTTCTTAACAGGATGACATTTGCCGCTTTTCTAAAACCTCAAAAGCCGAAACATGAACCATGGTGGTTCTGGGTGTCTGAAACGACATTAACTAAATCTATGAAAATTCCTTGCGTAGCAGGGTGTAGGTTTAATGAAAAATGTCTTAAGAAACAGACTGAAGAGTTCAAAAATCCGATTTACTACCTACATGCCATTACAAATGAAATCCTTAATAAAAACAACCGTTTTGTTTTCCAGTCTTTTCAACCTGACCAATATAATATATTGTTCCCTAAATCCAATAATTTTAATAATTTATTTTGTGGAAATTCTACCACGTCAATGTATTGCATGGCTCTTATCTGTCCGGATAGTTTTCAAGGAAACCAATATGAAGAAAATTAGAAAATGCATTTACTGCGAACAGGCAAAAGTTGTAACTGACGATCATGTTACTCAAAGGGGCTTTTCCCTTGGCATAACGCCAACTTCTGGAATATTGTTGAAACGAAGTACAAAAAATATCAACAAGCAGAGAAAAGGCTTTTCAGGTACTGGTTTGCAGTGCAAAATATTTTAACTAAACGCTTAGTATTGGCATAAACTATAGGAGTGACTTTATGGCAAAAACAGTTTTTGTTTTAGGTGCAGGCGCCTCAAAAGAAGCAGGAGCTCCCTTAATGTCAGAATTTCTTGACAGAGCAAATTCTCTGGATTTATCTAAGCATGAAAAGGAAGACATTGATAACGTATTTAAAGCCATACAGAAGTTAAAAGTTGTGCATTACAACTCATATGTGGATTTAGATAATATTGAAACTGTTTTTGGTCTTATTGAAATGGGGACACTGATAAATCGCTTAGCAGATGTTCCTTTAAATGAATTAGAAGGCTTGAAAAAATCAATACAGAGATTGATTGTTCAAACTTTAGATCTTTCGTTAAAAATGAAAATTGACCCAGAAAATACCTTACGACAATTGCCCGCGCCATGCTATCATAAATTTGCAAGCACGCTTAAAGATAAAAATGCTCAAGCTTTTTCAGTTATAACTTTTAATTATGATATGGTCATTGATTATGCCTTTCGCTATTACGGAATTCCCATTGACTATTGCCTTGAAGAAGTTCAAAACAACCAGGCATTAAAGCTTTTAAAATTGCATGGCTCTTTAAATTGGGGCAAATGCGAGTGTGGCACTACCTACGTTTTGCCCTGGGATAAATTTAAATATACAAGTTCGTTTTTAACAATTGGTGCAACGCTTTTAAGCCAAATACATTGTGAAAATAAAACAATTGAACCTGTTCTTGTGCCACCGACATGGAATAAGGGTGCATATCATTCCGAGCTACGCAATGTTTGGCGACAAGCTGCCAAAGAATTATCGGAAGCAGAAAACATTTTTATAATAGGTTATTCACTGCCAGAATCTGATATTTTTTTCAAGTACTTGTTTGCATTAGGAACAGTAGGGAAAGCTTTTTTGAAAAAAATCTGGGTTTATAATCCGGATCCGGCGGTAGAGAATAGGTTTAAAGCGCTAATTGGAAAAGGAATTGAAAAAAAATTTAAGTTTATACAGAAGCCATTTTCCGAAGTGATTTACAGTATTTTTAATATTATAGACTAAATATCGCACATGTCAATTCCTTGGAGTGGTTGAATCGTTCCCAAAAACCGTTATTGCACGGGTATCCGCTGAATCTGTTCAATCTGTTGTTTTGCCGTTCATCCTCTGAATCCATGCAATACAATGGCAAAAATGCTTTGACTACCCGCGGTAAAATGCTATAATTGTAAAACAGGAGACAGGAAACGATCGTGACCCGTTTTCCGTGGCCATTGGCCCGTTTAAACGAAACCCGGGATCCGGGCGCCGAAGTCCGGGACCCAGCATCTGGAAGCCGGAATGCGAATCTCAGACGACGTTTTTTGCCACGAAGGCACAAAGTCACGAGGTCGCAATGATTTCCGGGAAAAATGTGCGTTCTTCGTGTCTTCGTGTTCTCGTGGCTGAAAAACGTTCGTTTTACATTCTGCGCTTCTTGCGAAAAAGTTTAATGCTATGGAATACAAAAAAATAAAACCTAAACGCTACATCGTGTGGTCAACGGACAAGGAAATAGACCTCGCCGACCCGCGGCAGAGGAAGTGGTACATTGAACAGGTGCTTACCCACGGAAGGGCCGAAGATGTCGCGGAATTGGATTGGGATGAAATTGAGAAACTCCTGCCGGAACTGAACTTGCCGGAAAGAGTGGTGAGATTATGGGAGCATTATTTTAATTATGCTAAGCAAATCAAAGGAGATAAACAAAATGGGCATTTTTAAGGCGTATGACGTCAGGGGCGTCTATCCCTCTGAATTGAACGAGGCGCTCGCCGAAAAAATCGGCGCCGCAATAGCCACCTTCCTCAACGCGAAATCCATCGGCGTTTCGCACGACGTGCGCACTATGGCGCCTTCCGTCAGCGAAGCGCTTATCAAAGGCATCACAAGCACCGGTACTGACGTGGTCTTCGCCGGCCTTACCACCACGCCGATGAATTATTTCCTCATTAACAAATACAAACTCGGCGGCGGCGTCATGGTTACGGCTTCGCATAACCCGCCTGAATACATCGGCTTTAAGATGTCCCGCGAAAAGGCCATACCGCTCAGCGAAGATACCGGCATCAGGGACATAGAAAAAATCACCGCCCAGGGACCGTTCAAAAAATCCAATAAACCCGGAAAGGTTACAGTCGTTGATCTGAAAAAGGCATACAAGAAACACATACTTTCCATGGCCGGCAAGGTCAGGCCGCTTAAGGTGGTCATAGACACCGCCAATGGCGTTGTCGGCACGGTGCTCCCGTCCATCCTGAAAGAACTCCCTGTAAAAACAACTGAATTGTTTTTTGAGCCGGATGGCAATTTCCCAAATCACGAACCCAACCCTCTTAAGGATGAAAACATCGTTGAGATAAAGAAAATAGTCAAACGCCAGAAGGCAGACCTTGGCGTGGCTTTTGACGGCGATGGCGACAGGTGCATCTTCATAGACAACAAGGGCGAACGGGTTTCCAATGACCTCATCGTAGCGATTATAGCAAAGGAATTCCTGAAAAAGAAAAAAGGCAGTCCTATCATGTACGACCTGCGTTCCAGCTGGGTAGTTAAAGAGGAAATTGAAAAGGCCGGCGGCAGGCCCGTGCAGGAACGGGTAGGGCACGCGTTTATGAAGGCCACTTTGCGCAGGCTTAACGCGCCTTTCGGCGGCGAACTCTCAGGACATTGCTATTACAAGGAACATTTCTTCACTGATTCCGGCATGGTTTCGTTCATGAAAATGCTGACTATACTCTCGGCAAACCGCAAAAGCTTTTCCGACATCCTCAAACCGCTCAGACGTTACCACTCCACGGGCGAAATCAATTTCCACATAGAAGACAAAGACGGCAAGATAGAAGAATTAAAACGCATATTCAAGGATGGCAGGCAGAGTACTCTGGACGGTATCAGCGTGGAATACGCCGATTGGTGGTTCAACGTGCGCAAATCAAATACCGAACCGCTCCTGCGCCTGACAATGGAAGCAAAAACCGCGGCTAAACTCTCCTCGGCAAAAAAGAAACTGTTCGGATTGTTGGGCACGCCGGAAGCCTGACGAAGTAGCGAGTAACCAGTAGCCCTTCGGCAAGCTCAGGGGAAAATGAATATTGAAGGACGATTACGAAACCACAGAACGCACAGAGACGCACTGAAATGACGACACTGCGAAACGAAGCCACACTTCGTTGCACTCAGTCTAAACTCTGCTAATCTATGTAATCTTGTGAATATCGTTATTCGTCCCGGATCCCGGACGCCGCCATTCTTGACTTCGTGTCTTCGTGGCTAAAATAAATGATCTAACAATAAACCCCTTGTTTTCGCTTGTCAATTATTGTATAATACATATATGAAAGAAATACGTTTTTTCCGCATAATCTGCGCCATGCTATTGGCCGCGGGGCTGATTTTTCCATCCGCCTGCGGCAAAGAACCGGAAACCGCTCCGCCCGTAGGAACCCCTGCGCCTGTAAAACCCGCAATTCCGCAGTCCGTACGCCCCAAACCTGCAAATGTAAAACTTATATTCTGTCCGACCTGCAATAGAGACACGGGCAAGGGCCATGTCTGCAAGGAAACAACCCTGTGTACAATCTGTTACAATGAAGCAGGGGCCGGCCATATCCATTCCAAACTGGCCGATGGCACTTACGACCCCGTACCACTCACTCATTATTGCAGGGAATGCAAAAAAGAAATCGGCAAAAACCACCAGATGAGGCCCGCGCCTGAACGCTGTCTGACTTATTTCTGCGAAAAATGCGGATTTGACAAAGGCCCCGGCCATATCTGCGGGGTTACGCATTACTGCCCGAAATGCGAAGAAGAGGCCGGCGTCAACCATAAATGCGGCCTCACCGCATTCTGCGCTAAATGCAAAAACGACGTGCTTATAGGCTCGTTCTGCACGAATTGCTACACAGTCCTGGGACCGCCTGAACTCGCGGATACCAAGGTGCTTTGCCCGGCATGCAATACCGAAGTCATTGCCGCCAAACATAATTGCAAAATCCGCCAGACCTTCTTCTGCCCGATATGCGAAAAAGAACAGCCTGCCGGGCATAGGCATTAGTTTCTAAGCCCTCAACTTCTCCCGAAGCAAGTTCCCTTCGTCCCACTCAGAACTGCGTCGGAACAAGTGCGCAAAAAGCTTAGAGAGCGAATATCTTTTTGGTTGCGCCTGCGCACCGGAGCGTGCTTCGGCCTGCCTGCGCGGCCTGTCCTCCGAAGCTATAGCGAAGAAGGAAGCCGCTTCGGCAAAGGCAGGCGCACAGGTGCGGCTATGCTGCTTTATGAACATAGATTTATGACTAATGGAATTGAAATTAACCTGACATTGCCTTCAGCGCCGCAAATACTGCTTGATTGGCTGAAAAATAACCCCGCGCCGGAATTCTCCGGTTTGAAATTTGACGAAACTTCTTTGAAAGTTTCAGGAAAGAACGTAAACTTCCAGCTCAACCTGCCCGCAATACCGCAGTCACTCCTGTCCGCAA
Organism: Planctomycetota bacterium; assembly: GCA_016220095.1. Classification (GTDB taxonomy): domain Bacteria; phylum Planctomycetota; class MHYJ01; order JACQXL01; family JACRIJ01; genus JACRIJ01. The sequence goes on from JACRIJ010000094.1 coordinate 21,998, forward strand.
TCAAAAAGATATCCAGTGTTGCTTTCACCGGCATCAGGCTTAATAACAAAATCCTGGAAATCTCAGGAAAAGACCCCATGTTCGGAAGCGATTTTACTTTTTCGTACGATGTTTGCGTTGGGAATAACGAAGCAACCCTGACCAGACTAAAAGCCCCTCCGATGCTCAAACCCTTCATTAAGCTCGGCATCGCGTCAATACTCGGCGAAAGCTCGCGGGAAAACAGTTATCGCATAGAATATAACAAAAATACCGGCGATATTAAAGTAACCTTCTAATATACGAAGGAGGAAGCATGAATAATGAAGGACGTCGGACGATTACGAAACCACAGAGCACACAGAGGCGCACTGATTACGACGAAAATGAAAGAAGCTACAATGCAGTGAATGATGATAGAAAAACAGGATGACAGAACGCGTAATCGTTTACCCTGAGGCAATGCCGAAAGGTAAAATCATCAAGTCATCCAGTCAATAAATCATTAAATCAGCAAACTCCAGACTCTTATGTTGTACCTTGCTTCAGGTTCAAAAAAACGCGCCGAACTCCTTCGGCAGGCCGGCTATAAATTTAAAATTATAGTCACCGGCATAACAGAGCGTTGGAATTTCACGCTCAGTCCGGAAGAAAATGTCAAGCAACTTGCTTACAGGAAGGCCCTTGCGGCCGCGGAAAAAATCCGCGAAGGCACAATCATTGCCGCGGACACGATAGTAGTTTTCGGAAAACACATAGTCCGCAAACCCCGAAGCAAAGCCCACGCGATAGAACTGCTCAAATCCATGCGCGGCAAGACCCAGTGGGTGCTTACCGGAGTTTGTCTTCTGGATAAGCGCGCGGGAAAATGCAGGTTGTTTTGCGGCAAGACGCTCATATTATGCCGGCGAGTGCCGGACAGTATGATAGAAGAATACGTAAACAGCGGCCGGGGAATGGGCCGCGCCGGCGGATACGCGGTGGAAGGCAGGAATGATAAATTTGTAAAGATACTCAAAGGCAGTTTGACTAACGTCATGGGATTGCCGATGGGACGGATAAAACGAGTCTATGGACCTGGGAGTCTGGAGTCCTGAGTCCGGAGCCTAACGGACGACGAGAAAAGAATGAAACAGGCAGATTAATACCAGTGGGCAAAAAAATAACACTTACCTTAAAATCTCAATAAACATTGTAGAGCCACCAGATCTGGTGGCTCTGCAAAACGTCGCAGAGGACTTGAAATCCACCCTTTACTGACCGGTTACAAACGAAAGTACCGCCTCAGTCGAGGTGAGTTTTTGCTGGTTTTTCGATAACGCTGAACACGGACGACACACCCCTGGTTCCCCTCTTTTTAGAGGGGACATATACGAATTTCCCCTCTATTAAGAGCCCGCCTTCGCGCACCTGCGTGCCAAAGCACTACGGTGCGTAGGCACGAAGCCCGCTTCGGCGGGCGTAGGAAGGGGGTTAGGAGTGTGTCAAGCGTAACCTCGACTGAGGCCATACAAACGAAATTGAAGCTCCCTGTAGCAAGCTACAGGGAATCTTCTCGTCTAAGGAAAACGAATATTGTATTGTGTCCCGACAAGTCGGGACAGTGACGATTAAATTTTTCTTGACATTTCATTTTTTAATACTACAATAAAGTCGCCATAGTTAAAGCTGGCAATTGCCTCAGCCGGCCTTAAATGCCTCAAATCAATTATTTAACAATCATTAATATTGCAATAAATCTAAAACATAAGATTTAAAATTTCACCGGTATATTTTTCAAAAATCTTAAATCTAAAATCTTGAATTTCTTTGATTAGGAGGCTTTGATTTATGTTTACAGCAAGGGTTTTTGTTTTTTTTGCTTTAACAGCCATTCAATTATTGCCGCCGGCCGCCGCTCTCGCGGACGAATGGGCGCAGGAACTGTGGACCAATGAAGATTTTATTTCAATGGACGGAACCCAAGTCTCCGCGCAAAAGGTACGGCTTTCCGAAATAGGATGGCAAAACCCCGGACCTTCAACATGGACTTACCGAATGCCCGTGGTTATACAAAACCCATCGGCAACCGAATCACTGCCTGTCAATTATACCATCCACGCCCCGGCCGCTCTTTCCGAACTCTTGGATAACTCGTTATGCCGCGCTGATTTTAACGATATCCGCGTAATGTACCGAAACCCGGACAATGCCTCGCAATGGTCCGAAATAGACCGACTGTTACCGGCGTCAAACGCGGTATTCTTCAACGATGGCAATCCGCAATTTTTAGTCAACAATTTTACCGCCGCCGGACAATCGGCATTAACAGTGGAAGCGTACGTCTATCTAACCGCAAATCCCGAACCCAACAGGGCCGCCACGATATTCCTTGAACAGTCTTCAAATTTCGGCATCAACCGCGTCTTCCTCGGAATAACCTACGGCTTGAACGTGCTTTGGGAAATTGAAGGCGCCGGCCAGTTTGTCTCGCTCGGAAGCACGCTGACTGTGCCGATGAATGCCTGGACGCACATCGCGGGATGTTATGACAGTACTGGCCTGCGCATATATATAAACGGAATGCCCGCGGGCTCGCGCAGTGACAACCCGGGCATACTCGGTGATTCCCCGCAAACGGCATGGATTAATTCGCCATGTTTTCTCTTGGCGTACACGACATTAAAAGGCGGCATAGACGAATTGCGCGTATCTTCTTCTGTCCGATATCAGGATGCGTTTGACATACGCAGGGCGCAATTCGAATCCGATGCAAATACGCTCTCGCTGTGGCATTTCAATGAATCCGGCGGCGGCACCGTTTGGGACGCCGCGTACGAACGCACTGCTTCCTTAACGGGCATATGCGCCTTCCTTGCCGGATTTGTATATTCCAATGAAGTGCTTTTCAAAACGCCCGGCAATTTTTCCCTGACTCCATCGGGCATTAGCGCGGATAATTTCTGGATATATTACGGCAATCCCTCCGCGGACCCGGCGCCGCAGGCGCCCGGAAACGTTTACCTTTTTTATGACGATTTCAACGGCGGCACGATTGATCCTATAAAATGGGCCGATATAAGCCCGGATTTTTCAATACAAAACGGGGTACTCGTGCGTGAAATCGCGAACCCGACGATTTCATCCCTGAAAACAAACCCGGCAAACGGCTATTCGTTTAATAATTTTCAATTGGAATTTACTTTCCGCCCCGGCCCGATAGGTATGGACGGCACTATTTTCCAATATGCTGATGAAATGGATACGATTATCAGCATGGTCTCATTTCAAACGACGTACCGCATATCCGGCAGTGCAAATTCCTACGATAACTATGTCCCTAACACTGATTATTCCGCAAGAATCACGCTTAACGGCACTGTCATGTCCTATTACATTAATAACCAATTGAAACTCGTAGGAGAAATTATAAACCCCCAAAGCGCTTATCTGCGGACAGGGAGCAGTATTTCCGCGTTCTGGGGAAAGTATTCAATAGATAATTACACTGTCTCTTCTTCCATGTCGCCCGGACCGGTCGTATTGGCAGGTTTGGCGGAAACACAGACATTTTTTTACACGCAGGGCTCATGCGTGTCAAAAACATTTGATACACAGCTTGCTGACTGCAGGATAGAAACGGCCTCAAAAACATGGACTGGCAGCGGCTCCGTGTTATTGTACGTCAGGGCCTCCAATGACAGTGAATGGTTTGCCGCGAATCCGGACGACGGATGGTTGCAGGCTCCGGAAGACACCGGCCTCGCGAAAGGCCGATACCTGCAGTACAAGCTTGAATTGTACGGGAACGGCGGTACCGGAGAACCGTACATGGACAAGGTTTCCGTTATTTACAACGTACCGCCGGAAAGGCCGGGAAATGTTTCGCCGGTTAACGGCGAAATTATAGATACGCTTTTGCCCATATTTTACGCCGGACCGTTCATCGATCCGAATCCCGGCGATTCCCTCTACGCCTCAAACTGGCAGTTCAGGACCGCGAACGGCACTTATGACAATCCCGCCATAGACATTACGAAAACTTACGGCTCAGTGTCAATCCTTGCTTTTGAACAGGAATTGTTCGCCCCGGATACGCTTTACTTCTGGCGCGTCAGGTATAAAGACAATCATGCGGATTATGCCGGCAGTGCATGGAGCGAATTTTCGTATGAAACTTTCTTTGATATATACCTTGGGCCGCCTCCTGGCCAGATACAGGATTTGCCTGTAACACCCGGCCCAATACAGGATTTACCTTCAACTCCGGAAGGCCCTCCGGTCCAAGATGAGAATTCGGTTGTTCCTGGCCCTGAAGGGCAGAACAATGCAGATGCAGGAAACGATGCCGCGGAACCTGTCCAGGTCTTTGACTCCCAGGAAAATCAGGTTTCGTTGCAGGACGGAGGGCCTTCCATTGACAGCAGTCCAGGGGACGCATCCGTACCGGTCATTACTAACATTGATATTACAGCAGACGTTGATTCCGGTACGGATGTTGTCTCCCTGTTTCCGCAGGATACCGGCGCTGAAACCGGCCAGGAATCCCAACCGGCCCTGACAGACACAATGCCTGAAGATCCGGCGCTTCCGGAAACTCCTCCGGAAACGCCGCCGGCATCCGCAGGCCATGGAAAAAATTCAGGAAGATGCTTCATAAAAACACTGCTAAAATGAAGTCCAGGGTCTAAGCGTCAGGAGTCAGAAGTCTACGTCCGACCTTCATTTTTCATTTTTCCTCCTTCGCCTGGAATCAAGGGTCATAGGAAAAATGAAAAACGAAGAAGGAAAGACGTTATCCGAGATCCGAAACCCGGGACCCGAAACTCGGCTCTCGGACATTTCTTGTTTCCTGAGTACCGCCTCAGTGAAGGTGGATTGATAAAACAACATGAACATCAAAATGTCCAATGATTACGGTAGGGACAGGGCAGCGACCGAAGGAAGTCCCGACCGAAGTGTCGGGATGCCCCTGTCCCTACTAAACGCCGCGGGTGAACTTAAAAACTCACCTTCACTGAGGCCTTTCTCTCCTGCATCAATTATTATTGATTATTCCTTCATATCTATTATACTTACCGGAGTGCGCCTGTTAGGATGTATGCTTTTTCTAAGGAGCTCCTATTATGGGCAAATGTGTTTTGTGTCTGGTTGTTGTATCGGTATTTTTCGGATTGCCGCTGTCCGCAACGGCGCAGGAAGACATCAAGACCTTTCTTGATGCCTGTGTAACTGAAAAATACAGGGGTAATGTGGAAATGTCTTTGCGCATGGCAGGCCCCAATTCCGCGAATATCATGTCCGCGTTGAAATCAGTCCCGGAAAATTGCCGTGAAGGCGCGTCTTTTCTTGCCGCATTCATGCCGCCTGAAGACCTGCGGTCAATCCCCGCGGACTTGATTACCGAGCATGCGGTTTACGCGTACAAGGCCGTTGAAACCCTGCCTTATTCAAAAGACATCCCGAAAGAATATTTCCTGCATTACATCCTGCCTTACCGCACGGCGCAGGAACCCGCGGAAAACTGGCGGAAATTTTTCTATGACGAATTGTTTGAACGGATGAAAACCCAGCCGGACCTTAAATCGGCCGCCCTTGAACTGAACCGCTATGCGGGCGAAAAAGTAAAGTTCCAGACAAATCCGCCCCGTGACCAAAGCCCGCTTGAAACCCTTAAAAAAGGCTTTGGCCGCTGTGAAGAAGAGGCCATCTTTTACATAGCCGCAGCGCGCTCCGCGGGCATCCCCTGCAGGCTCGTTTACGTGCCGTGGTGGTCAACCTGCGACGGCAATCACGCCTGGGTTGAGGTCTGGACCGGAGACGGATGGCATTTCCTCGGGGCATGCGAACCCGCGGATAAGCTTGACAGCGCGTGGTTTGTTGAGCCTGCTAAAAGGGCGCCTCTCGTACTGTCCAGCGAAATCTACGGCGTGCCGGACAGCGCTTCCATGCAGGACGTCTATGAACGGTACGACCGCACAGCAGTAATAAACTGCACCTCCAGCTACTCAAAAACCTGCGCGGTAAAAGTGCAGGTGCTCAATACGGACGGCTCGCCGGCTCCCAACAGCATTGTCATTTATTCCGTTTACAACTACGGAAGCCTGCGGCCTATCGCCGAAAGGCAAACGGATAATAACGGCATCGCAATGCTGAACCTCGGAATGGGCGATTTTTTCGTGACCACCGGCAACCAATCGTCATTCGCCTATAAAATCGTCAAAACCGAACCCGATAAATCCGTTGAAGCCACCCTCCAGCCCGTCCCTGTAGCGCCGCCTGACGGCTCGTTCTGGATGAGATACCCGCTGTATCAGAAATAAAAAACATATATGATTCGTCAATGATTACGCAGAAGCTTGCCACGACCGAAGGGAATCCCGATCAGAGTATCGGGATGGCAAATCTCTGCCGAAATACCACAATTTTTCAGGAATTTCCATTATGAACTTTAAAATATCAGCATTAACAATTATTGCCTGCATCCTGTTAACCGGATGCAGTAACGGCCAGGAACGGCCGCAGGAAAAAGCCGAACCCGCAAATGCGCCGGACCAACAGGCCCAGCAGTCGCCTCAACCCGCACAACCGGAACAACCCGCGCCCCCGGCGCCGCAGACACCGCCAAAAAACGGACAGCTTCTGCTCGCCTTTATACGGAAAGGATTGCCCGAAAAGGATTTTTCCAATTTTTCACTCGCGTCTTTCAACAACGGCTTCTGGCACACCATGGACGTGTCCTATAGAAAAGGCGAAAACCTCGCGCTGTTTGAACTCGCTCCCGGACAGTACCTCTTTGAATCCGGCATACGCAACAAGAATGGCGAGGTTTATATGATATTAAAACCCGCGGATGTAAAACCCGGCATGCAGACGAAAATGACCATTAATCTTGACATACCGTTTGAAACGATGACGGATGCCGAAAAAATAATACGGCCCCTTGAAACACTGCCGGAAATCAAAACGCCGGCGGCATCCGGCGCGGAATTTGACCTGCATAAGACGCTGGAAACAAAAACAGTGGTTCTGACATTCCTCTCCGCTAAAGAAGAACCTTCCGTAAGAATGCTCCCAATGATACAGGCCGCCGTAGAAAAATCCGCAAAACAACCGCTGTTCGTCGGTATCATTACGGGCGAATTTTCCGATGAAGAATTGAAAAAGATTTCAGCAGATTTCAAGCCCGGTTCCGTCATGATAACCGACCCGGCAGGCGTAATCGCAAAACAATTCCAACTGCCGCGCTCGGAAACAGGCGCCTTTACGGCACTGCCGTCCGTACTCGTCATAGATACGGCAAAAAAAATACTCCTCTGGACTGAAGGATATGATTTGAATATTGAAACGGTTGTTGCCAAATCGCTTGAAGAATGAAGAATTAGATGGAAAGACGTACGTACGGCCTCACTTCGCTTTGCTTCCTTCGGTCGCAGTACTGCGGCAGGGTAAACGCACTTAACGGCCTTTGCGGTTAAATAGTCGTAGTCGTTAAGACATACGCCGAACGGAATAAACCGCAAAGACGCAAAGTTCGCAAAGACGCGACGTTTACTTGTAATCGTCTTAGCGCGCTTGGCGGGCTTAGCGGTTAAATAGTCGTAGTCGTTAAGACATACGCCGAACGAAATAAACCGCAGAGACCGCAAAGACGACTTATATTTATAACCGTCTTAGCGCGCTTTGCGGGCTTAGCGGTTAAATAGTCGTAGTCGTCAAGACATACGCCGAACGAAATAAACCGCAGAGACCGCAAAGAACGCAAAGACGACTTATATTTATAACCGTCTTAGCCCTTCGTTACACTCACGGTAAACTTGCTTAGCAGCCTTTGCGGTTAAACCGTAGTCGTAGTTAGACATACGACAGCCGGAATAAACCGCTCCTTGCGCAGAATACACAGAAATTTAGACGTATGACACTAAATACTAACTACTCAATACTCGTATTGAGGGGACAAGGGGGGTGTGTTGCGCGTATCCTCAATTTAGGCCATACTGTTATTCTATAGACGGCTTCCTAACGGGAATTATTACCGTAAAAGTCGTGCCTTTTCCCACTTCGCTGTCTATTGTCACCGCGCCGCCGTGGGCTTCCACGATGCTCTTGGTAATGGCCAATCCCAATCCGGTGCCGGCTATTTTCGCCGTAAGCGACGAATCAACGCGGAAGAACTGGTCAAAGACCTGCTTCAGGTGTTCCTTTGCAATGCCTATTCCCTGGTCCGACACGTCTATATGCAAATTCCCGCCGTCAAGGCACATTGCAACAGTCACGTTTCCACCGTCAGGCGAATATTTTATGGCATTGCTTACAAGATTTATCAGAACTTCTTTCATCTTGTTCTTATCAAGCACCATTTCAGGCAGATTGTCCGCTATTTTTGTAACTAATTTATGCTTGGCTGACTGCACCTTTGAAACGCCCATGATCTCCTCAACAAGGACAGCCGGATTGACAGGATCCATCTTAAGGGTCAATTTCCCGGATTCAATCCTCGAAACGTTCAGCAGGTCCTCAATAAGCGACAACAGCCTCTCCGATTCTGAATCCACGACATTCAGGAACTGCACCTGCGTCTCATCGCCGCCCATGTCAAGAAGCGCTTCCGTATAGGCCCTTATGGAAGTCAGCGGCGTGCGCAATTCGTGCGAGACGTTCGCGACAAACTGCGACTTGAGCTGGTCAAGGTGCCGCAGGCGTTCAAGCTCTTTGCTCGCCGTCATGTCGCGGAAAATAACTATTATGCCGATGGTCTGCATATTGTCGTCCCTGAGCAATGACGTGCTTATGGCCAGGGGCAATTCAGTGCCCATTGAATTTATGTGGGCATACTGCTTTTCCATGATAAAACCGCAATTAAGCGTCTCGGAAACCGTGGTTTCCATCATACCAAGAAGGTCGGGTTTATGCTTGAAAACGTCTTTGATATTGTGCTTAAGCGTGTCATCCATTGAAATTTCCAGCATCATGCTTGCGTTTTTGTTTATTTGCGAAATCTCGCCGGTTGTATTAAGAGTTATGATGCCGTTGTTGATGCTTTCAAGTATGTTAAGCAGGTATGTCTTGGTGCTGGCAAGGTCAAGGAATTGTTTTTCAAGCTGTTTGTAAAGCTGTACGTTTATCAATGCCGCCGCGGTCTCGCTCGCGAGGGCTTCAAGGACGTCAATGAACTGCCGGTTCATTTCGTCGCCTATCTGCGAGGTGTCTATGCAGAGGATGCCCACCAATTCCTCCCTGACCATCAAAGGCACGACGGTGATAAGCTCCGAATCTTTCAGCGGAATCGTGGTGGATTTTTTTTCAGTGATGAGCCAATTGATAATTTCATGCGGTATTACCGGGCAGAACGCACCCGGCTTATCAGGGTCCCTTTGCGGCGCGAAATCCATTTTTTCATCGTTAAAAAGGAAAAGCTGGAATTTGCCGGCGTTCAGGTAATCCGTAAGGGCGGAAAAAAAAAGCGACAGGATTTCATCGGGGTCCCTTGCCGCAAGGATTTTTTTCGCAACCTCGCTTACGGAAGTTATCTCGTTCACGTATTCCTGCAGGCTCTTATTTATCTGCTTGAGGTATTCCAGGTCTGTATCTTTTTTTTCAATATTGTCGGGCTGGTCCGGAATGTTTTTCTTCATTACTGTATCTCGCAGGTCTTAAAATATGCCTTGCCGTCAATCTGGAAAGTCCTGTATTTATCCCTTATTTTGACTGCCTCTTCAGTTGATTTCACCTGCATTTCAACGGTCAAATAGATATTTGCTTCGTTCTGCTGGATTCTCAGCGTGCCGGGCAGTCCGGAATTTTTCAGCCTTTCGTAAAAAGCCTTCGCGTTGCTCAGACCCTGGCCGCGGGCATCATTGGCCCAGAAACAAAGCGTAATCATCTTAGCCATAACTTCAGTCTGGCGCGGCTGTTCAGCGTTCGTTTCGTCAGGGCCGCCGCCTTCAGTATCTGAAACCGCGTACTCTTCCTGGCTTGCCATATGCCTGCCGTAGGTTATGCCGAGCGAAAAAGACACTATGACCGCGAAACATATCAGTATTATAGCAGTTATCAGTGATTGTATAGTCATTGAAATGCTTCCCGGTACGGCCGGTGCTTGCGGAGGCGCGGGAGGCGGCGGTGCTTCAGGTTGAGGCGCCGGAACGGCCTGCACGAGTGCCGGTAACGTTGCCTGCGGCGGGACAGGGGGCGGTACAGCGGGTTGCGCCGCCGGGGCTTCTGCCGATTCCGTCTTTTCAGCCCCCGGCTGTTCCACGGGCTTCTGCTCCTTGTTTGCCTTTAATACTTCAAATAATTCCGGTGAATCTTTTTTCATATGATTAATTCCATTTCAATCCGCGCCTTTGCGCGAAAACCACAAGATTACACAGATTACGGTCGTTTCCTGTTTTCCATTTCCCGTTTAAAACGGGCCACGGGAACCGGATCACGGGGTCGATTTGGTTTCCTTAAACCGATATTACAAGTTTCTGCGAATGTTTTTCCGCCAGTCCGCTTATTTCCGCAGAGGTTTTTTCCGTACCTTTCTGGCCCATAAGCGCCCTGGAAATGTTCTTTCCGGCCTCTACTCCGGGTTGGTCAAAGGCGTTTATGCCGTACAATTTTCCCGCAAATACGGTCGCGGCTTCCCATAAATGCAGTAATCCGCCGACGGTCTCCTCGGAGATATTTTTCATCTTAACGGTATAATTCGGACGGCCGTTTTTCGTCAGGGCTATCTCGGTACCGGTTTTTTCCTTGTTCAAAAGTTCGGTCAGCGTTTTATTATTCAAATAACCCGCCTCCGGCTGTTCCGGAAACATGCCGGGTATCTTAACATTTTCCCTGAATTTTTCAACTTCTATGAAAACAATCAGTTTATTATTAGGGCCTTCGTTATACAGCTGTATCTGTGAATGCTGGTCCGTAGCGCCTATTGCCTTGACAGGCGTCTGGCCGCAGTAAATTTCACTGCCGTCCGTTTTGTATCTCTTGCCGAGGCTCTCGCCCCAGAGCTGGCAAAACCAATCCGCCACTTCGCGCAAGGATTCTGAATATGCCATCATGACTATTATGGACTTTCCTTTTTTCGTATCCATCAGGTAATTGGCAAGGGCGAGCATGAAGGCCGGGTTCCGGTACGGTTCCGTATTTCTGCACGCGCTGTCCATGGTTGCCGCGCCTTTAAGCAGTTTCGCGTTATTCACGCCGGCAAACGCCAGAGGCACCAGGCCGACCGGGGAGAAAACCGAAAACCTGCCGCCTACGCCCTGCGGCACTTCAAAGGATTTTATGCCTTCCCTGTCCGCGAATTTCCGCAGGAATCCCTTTTCCCTGTCGGTCGTAATAATCAGGTTATTCCTGTAATTCCTGCCGAGTTTGGTTTTTAGTATTTTCAGGAATATCTGGAAATTCGCAAGGATCTCCGCGGTGTCGCCGGATTTGGAAATGACATTGAACATCGTTTTTTTCGCGTCAATGTTATTTGCAAGAAATGCGATTTCCTCAGGGTCAACGTTATCCGGAAAAAACATGCGCGGGGATTTGCGTTTCCTGTCCGGAAGCAGGTTATGGAACGGCGTATTGATGGCAGTGTGCACCGCGCTGGCGCCGAGAGCACTGCCTCCGATGCCGAGCACGACGAAATTGTCGTATTTTTTCGCGTTTTTTACCGCATAGGCATCTATTTCCCTGACTAGTTTCGGCTGATAGGGCAGGTTCATGAATCCCAGACCGCCCCTGGAATGCTCTTCCAGCACGAGCGGAATGATGCCGGAAAACCGGTCAACGGCTTCAAACAGGGAATTGTCATCCAGGCCGTTCGCCTGTCCCGCAGACGCAGAGCTGATATTGTTCAAGTCAATTTTAATCATAAACTAAATCCAAATACATAATGCGGCACCGCCGCAACCAATACGTAACCACTGAACGCACCGAAAACACTGAATATATAAAACTCAACGTGATATTCAAGTTATATTCTCCTGCTTTTTGAGTAATTTGTACTTGAATACATCCAAAATACAAAGTACTCACACAAAGTACACGTTATCCACTGCCCCGTATCTCTCCCATCAGAGGAAGAGAGTATTGTTTAAAACGGCATAATATATTACGATTCGGTGAGTTCAGTGCTTTCGGTGGTTAATTTTCAGTATCGTCGTTATTCCTCAGTGGTCTCTGTGTGCTCTGTGGCTAATCGGTATAGTTATTAGTCATTCTTCGTTGCTCTACAGATTTGCCAGTCCGACCGCCTTGGCGGACTGGCCGCAGATTTCTATTACCTTATCAATCTGTTCATCCGTATGGGTTGCCATATAGCTTGTCCTGATAAGGCAATGTTCCGGCGCCACCGCGGGCGGAATCACGGGATTCGCGAAGAGCCCGCGTTCATAAAGGTCTTTCCAGAACATGAATACCTTTTGTTCGCCGCCTGCTACGATGGGAATAATCGGCGTTTCGCTTCCGGCGGTATCAAATCCGAATTTCTTAAAGGCGTCCCGTATCCTGTTGACGTTTTTCCAGAGTTTCTGGCGCCTCTCGGGTTCCTTTTTTATTATATCAAGCGACGCGAGCACGGCGGCCACGGCCGCGGGAGGCATGCTTGCGCTGAATATAAGCGCCCTGGAAAAATGCTTTATATAATGAATGACGGATTCTTCGCCGCAGATGAAGCCGCCGATGGAGGCGAAGGATTTGCTGAACGTGCCCATAATAAGGTCAACCTGGTCTTCCACGCCGAAGTGTTCGGCAGTGCCGCGGCCGTTCTTTCCCATCACGCCGATGCCGTGCGCGTCATCCACCATTAATTTAAATTTATATTTCTTTTTCAATTCGCATATCTTCGGCAGATCCGCGAGGTCGCCTTCCATGCTGAATACGCCGTCAACTATCACGAGGGTGTTTTCCGGCCTTTCCAGTTCTGAAAGTATCCTTTCAAGGTCTTTCATATCGTTATGGCGGTATTTAATGGTCTTGCCGAATGCGAGCCTGCAACCGTCCATGATACTGGCGTGGTCGCCGCGGTCAATGACAATGGTATCGTCCTTGCCGACAAGCGTGTAGATAGTGCCCTGATTGGTCTGAAAGCCGGTGCTGAAAACAAGCGCGGACTCTTTTTTCATGAAATCCGCAAGGCCTGTCTCAAGGTGTTCATGTATATCCAGGGTGCCGTTAAGAAACCGTGACCCCGTACAACCGCTTCCGTAATTTTTCACGGCTTCAATAGCCGCGGCCTTGACTTTAGGATGCTGGGTAAGGCCGAGGTAATTATTGGAGCCTATCATGATCATCTTTTTGCCGTCAATGACAACCTCGGCGTCGGCGCCGGACCCGATGGGTTTGAAATAAGGATACCAACCCTCGGCCTGGGCCTCCTTGGCGCGCGTAAAAGTGCGGCATTTATGGAATAAGTCCATATAACCAACTCCTTTAACAATTTATAGCCACGAGGACGCGAAGCCGAACACTCTTGAAAACACATTTCATTGCATTCGCAGTATCGTTACGGCGAGTTTACCCTGAATCTTCAGACGAAGGGCAGAAAACGCAGGATCGCTTCACTTGCGGGAACCGCGAAAAACGCAAATGACGCTGAAACAGGCTACCCGGGATTACGCATGACATATCGCTGGTATCGTGTGAATTTGCAGTTGATTTTGTCGTCGTAATCGTTTCGTTCTTCGTGGCCTCGTGCCTTCGTGGCTATCTCTATAATTTTTACTACAAAACCGGCTTTTTGTCAAGGAAAAAAATTGACAGGCAAGAATTCCGAAACTTGCCTTTGGCAGGTGGTTATATTGGGTCTTTGATCAAGCAGAATACAGTGGTAGACGGGTTTTGCCCATAAAAATTCGGCAATGCGTACATTCGCTGGCATTTTTAGCGCCAAAAAGCGTAAAAA